>CAYZNA010000004.1:14552-33102 GCA_964478665.1 uncultured Anaerolineales bacterium | reverse complement strand
CGCTTTGCAGCGGCGGCGCCGGCGTCGGTGGCGGCCTTGACCGCGCCCACGTCCCCGCGCACCATCACGGTGACGTAGCCGCCCCCCACGTATTCTGAGCCGATCAGCGTGACGTTGGCGGCTTTAACCATCGCATCGGCGGCTTCAATTGAGCCGATCAGCCCGCGGGTTTCCACCATCCCGAGGGCAATCATGGCAACATCTACAGGCATGGGTCATTCCTCCTGAGTAGAGATTGGAGAGTGGAGATCGGAGATTGGAGAAGATGACAATCTCTACTCTCCAATCCCCCATTCTCCACCCTGGTCTGGAAACTTACTGTTTCAAGTCGGCCAGCACGCGGCGCACGAGGGCGTCTATTTCGGCTGCGGTGGGCCGGTCAGGGCTTTCTCCGGCCGGCGGGAGGGTTTCCCCGGCCGGGACCGGCGCCGGGCGCTGCGAGGGCAGGGTATGGGTGGAGTTGAAGTCGGCCCGGCTGGCCGCGCCGGGGCGCAGGGCCTCCGGCGGCGGCGGGCTGATCTCGAAGGCCAGGCGCTTGACGTTCATCAGATGCCCCACGGTGATGTTGTCGCCGGTGATGGCGCCGCCCACCCCCCCGGAGCCGAGGGTCATGGCCGGGGCCACCCCGGTGGTCAGGCCGGTGGTACCCAGCGTGCCCATGGTGTTGACCGCGATGCGGAAGACCGGCTTCTCCAGCCCGAAGGCCATGATCACCCGTTCGTCTTCGGCGTGGATCACCAGCGAGTGCCCGCGCCCGCCGAAGTTGATCAGCTCGAGGCAGCGTTCGCAACCGGCCTCCCATCCGTCGGCCTCGTACCAGCCCAGCACGGTGGTCAGTTTCTCGCGCGAGAGCGGCTCCGCCTTCCCCACCCGGCTCAGCCGGGCGACGAGGATGCGGGCGGAGGCCGGCACGCTGATCCCGGCCATCTTCGCCAGCGCCTGCGGCGATTTGCCCACCGAGGCGGTGTTGATGGCGCCGTCGGGAGCGAACAGCGTCCGGCGCAGGGCCGCGGCCTGAGCCTCGTCCACAAAATAGGCGCCCTCGGCCTGCATCAGCTCTTCCAGCCGGCGGGCGATTGGCCGGTCGGCCACCACTGCCTGCTCGGTGGCGCAGATCACCGAGTGATCGAAGGCTTTGCTGCCCACGATGTAGCGCGCTGCCCGCTCCAGATTTGCGCTGCGGTCCACGTAACAGGGGACGTTGCCCGGCCCCACCCCGTAGGCCGGCTTGCCGACCGAGTGCGCCGCCCGCACCATCTCCGCGCCACCGGTGGCCAGGATCGGCGCGGTGTGCTTGGGGCGCAGCAGTTCCCGCGGGCCGGCCCGGCTGGCCTGCGACATGCAGCTCACCAGCCGTCTGGGCGCGCCGGCCCCCTCGGCGGCGCGGGCCAGCACCTGCCCGGTCTCCACGCAGCAGCGGACCGCCGCCGGGTGGGGGGCAGACACAATGGCGTTGCGGGCCTTGACCGCGATGATGGTCTTGTACATCACGGTGGAGGTGGGGTTGGTGGAGGGGATCAGGGCGGCCACCACCCCCATCGGCCAGGCGATGTCGTAGATTTTCTTCACCGGATCGTGACGGATCACGCCCACACTCTTCACCTCGCGAATGTACTCCCACAGCACGCGCGAGCACAGCTCGTTCTTGAGGGTCTTGTGCTCGGGAACGCCGTAGCCGGTTTCCTCGACGGCCAGCCGTCCCAGCCGCCCGGCCTCGCGGAAGGCGGCCTCGGCCATGGCCGCGCAGATGCGGTCCACCTCCGCCTGCGTGGCGTGCAGGAACTGCACCTGTGCCTCATGGGCGGCCTCGGCCAGGTCGCGGGCTTGTTGGGTGGATTTCAGGTCGGGATCAAAGTCAGGCACGTTTCTCTCTCAGAGCATAGCCGGCAGAATGCAAGTGCGACCGGGTGCCTCGCATCGCGAGGCCCGAGGCGATGCCGATCACCCGGCCCTCAACAGGGTGGAGACAGCGATATCCTCGTCCACATCTTCCCAGCGTATACCGATGCCGCGAGCGATCAACCGCCAGTTGCTGCGCTGCGCTGGAGTAGCATCGCGCAACCGTGGGAACCACTCCAGAGGCGCGGAAACCTGCCTGCCATCCGAAAGTCGGACGTGGAGGGCATCCTCTGAAAAACGCACGCCGAGAGCCAGCACAGCCGTCGGGCTAACCGACACTAAAGTATTCATACCATCTCTCCAGGAATAGCGCGGCATTCTTCTCGACAAGCTCCCTCAGCCGACGAACTTCCCTTGGATTGTAACCGACAGACCAGACCAACGCTACAGGCGACAGCCAGAACTTCGCTGCGTTCTCACCCGTTTCAACGTGGATGTGGGGCGGTTCGTGCCCTTCTCTGCTGAAGAAAAAGAACCGATGCGGGCCAGTTTTCAGAGCGTTGGGCATGGTTTCCGTGAAACCTTACTCCTTCCGGTACGTCACTTCCCCGCCCACCTCCAGATGGTCAATCACCGCCATAATGATAGCGTCCACCGGGCTTTCGTGGGTCCATTCGGTCTGGCGGGCGGAGGAGCCGTGGGCGGTGAGCACCAGATCGCCGGTCCCGGCGTCCACCGCGTCCACAGCCACGTAGGGTTTGCCAATCAGGTTGCCCTTCTCGTCGGTCTCCCGGCAAATGAGCAACTTGCGGCCGGTGAGCTTCTCGTTCTTGATGGTTGATATCGTCGAACCAATGACCCGCGCGATGAGCATGGCTAACCTCGGGCAAGACTCTGTGTTCTTCCCCGGCGCTTGCATCCGGGGCAAGTGTGCGAACGCTGCGGTGGATTCTTGCCGGGGATCAATACTTCCCCGGCCCGGAGGGCGTCCCCGACTTTTCCCCGCGCGCCTCGGCCACAATCTTCACCCCCGCGCTGGCGCCGATGCGGGTGGCCCCGGCCTTAACCATGCCCTCGGCCTCGGCCAGGGTGCGGATGCCGCCGGCGGCCTTGATCCCCATCCCGGGGCCGACCACCGTGCGCATCAAGGCCACATCCTCCACAGTGGCCCCGCCGGAGGCGAAGCCGGTGGAGGTCTTCACGTAATCTGCCCCGGCCTGCTTTGCTATCAGGCAGGCGGCGATCTTCTCCTCGCGGGCGAGCAGCGCGGCCTCGATAATCACCTTGACCAGCGCGCCGCGCGGATGGGCGGCCAGCACCACCGCGCGCACGTCGCGGGCGCAGGTCTCGTAGTCCCGCGCCTTGAGCGCGCCGATGTTAATCACCATGTCAATCTCGCCCGCCCCATCTTCGATGGCCTTCTGGGTCTCAAAGGCTTTCACTTCCGGCGGGGTAGCCCCCAGCGGGAATCCGACCACGGTGCACACCTTCACCTCGCTGCCCTTGAGCAGTTGGGCGCACAGCGGCACGTGGGTCGAGTTGACGCACACGGAGGCAAAACCGAACTTGCGGGCCTCGTAGCACAATTGAGCAATCTGATCTGGGGTGGCATCCGGCTTGAGCAGGGTATGGTCAATCTTCGCCGCCAGCCCCGGCTCGGCCGGCCGGGCGCCCGGTCCGCTGGAAATTCGGCTGGCCCCGGCGCTGATCACCTGCCCCACCCGATCGAAGCAAGTCTGGATGCACAGGCCGTCGGCGCACTCGCGGGTGCAGGCGCCCTCTTGCTGGCCGCCAGCGACGTTTTGCTGCTCTGCCAGGGCAATCAGCACCTCGCGGGCGATGATTTCAACGATGCGTTCAACGGTTGCCGGATCTGCTATCACGCTTTTTTTGCCCTACATCAGAAAGCTCCGCTCAATCGCCATGATCTTGTCCACCCGCCGGTCGTGGCGCCCGCCGCCGAACTCGGTCCCCAGCCAGGCGCGGGTGATCTGGGCGGCCAGGGCCGGCCCGATCAGACCGGCGCCCAGGGTGAGCACGTTGGCGTCGTTGTGCTCGCGCGAATTCACCGCCGTGGCGTAATCGTAACACAGCGCGGCTCGCACCCCGGGCACTTTGTTGGCGGCCATGCAACTGCCAATCCCCGCCCCGTCCACGATGATCCCCCGCCAGGCCTGCCCCTCGCTCACCAGCCGGGCCACTGCATAGGCAAAATCGGGGTAATCTACCGCCTCCGCGCTGTGGGCGCCGCAGTCTATCACCGGATGGCCCAGCGACGCAACCAGCTCTTTGAGCGATTGCTTGAGAGGATAGCCGCCATGATCGGCGCCGAGGGCTACCGGGAGCTTTGATCCGGGTGTGGGAGGGGGGGAGGCAGGGGAAGCGGATTCTGCGGCGGGGGCGGGGGCGCCCGCCCCCATCCCCGGACCGGGCTGCGCGCCCAGCAGGCGCCGCACCACCTGCCGCACCACTTGCTCCAGTTCGCGCTCGGTTACGTTGCCGGGGGAGGCGGGCAGCGTCATGGCCGGGGGCCAGGGGCCTCAGGGGGTGGCGGCAACTGCAAAATCCACGTGCGGCACAATCCCCCAATCCGTGGGCGGCCAGTACGTGATCCAGGCCTTGCCGATCACGTTTTCGGCCGGAAGCAGACCCCACGAGTGCGAGTCGGAGGAGTTGTTGCGGTTGTCGCCCAGCACAAAGTACTCGCTCGCCCCCACGTCCCAGGTGCTCTCGTATAGCGGCGCGCTGAGAATGTAATCTTCGCTCAGGCGGGCGCCGTTCACGTACACGCCGCCATCCCTGACCTCAACATGGTCGCCGGGCAGGCCAACAATGCGCTTGATAAAATCGCGCTCCGGGTTGCGCGGATAGCGAAAAACGATCACGTCGCCGCGCTCCGGGTCGTCTAGCTTGTAGGTCAGTTTGCTTAAGATCAGATACTCGCCATTGTGCAAGGTGGGTTCCATGCTGTCGCCATCTATCCGGTAGCGGCCGGTGGTGAAATTGACGGCATAGAAAATCACCGCGGTGAGCAGAACGGTTTCCAGAACCTCGCGCAGCAGCGCTTTGAATTCGCCCGCGCCGCGCGACACTTGCACCTGCGTGCTGTGCGGGTGTGGGCTGGCCGCCGGCGCTTCCGGCTCGGGCTGGATGGGTTCGTACGTGGTTCGATAATCCAAAGTAGGCCTCCCTGAGGGCTGGCCCCCATTATAGGACCGAGTGGGTCAGAGAACAAGGCCGGGCCACACCTGACAGGTCTTCGCGAAGCGGACCTGTCAGGTGTGGCCTGGCCCCTGCCCTCAGGCGTCCTCGGCGGAGGCCTGAATTGCCAGGTCAATATACACCGCCGACGACCAGCCGAAGATCGAGGCCGCTCTGGGGGGCTTTTCACCGCTCTCCGCTTCGTAATACTCGTAGATGTCGTCTGCCCCGGCGATCAGCTCCAGAGTGCGGCGGCGCAGTTCGCGCGCCAGGTCGGGGTAGCCGGCGCGCTGCAGGCCCTCGATCATCAGGTAGTTCACGTTCACCCACGTCGGCCCGCGCCACATGGTCAGGGATTCGTATTTCGGGTCGTCGCGGGCCACAGTCGGGATGGGGTAACGGGTCCAGAACTGGTGGGGGTCGCTCAGGTGGGCAACCAGCCGGGCGACTACCTCCGGCGGCATGCGCCCGGTCAGCAGCGGAAACAGGTTAAAGGGGGTGCGCACGTTGATCCGCTGCCCGTTTCGACTGGCCCAGAACAGGCCTGCCCCCGGGTCCCACATCTGCTCCAGCATGCGCCGTGCCATGGCGTCGGCCCGCTCGGCCCACATGGCGGCGTCGGCGGTCTCGCCGATCACGGCCGCGATCTTGCCCAGCGCCTCCTGCTGCAGGCACAGGTAGGTGTTCAGGTCTGGCGCTTCCACCGGCATGCCCCCGTCCCACAGTGGGCTGTCGTCCAGCCCGGAGGAGTAGGGGTGGTGGTATTCGCACAGGCCGTTCCGGTCCACATCGTTCTGTTCGAACCACCAGTCGTTCCAGCGCACAATCGGCTGGTAGATTTCATCGAGGAATTCGGGGTCGGGGTTGGTTTCGTGCAGTTTCCACGCGGCCCAGGCAATTAGCGGCGGTTTGGTCACGTCGGCCTCAATGGGGTGCATCAGGTGGGTGACTGTGCCCTCGTCGTGGATGGCGTCGGGGATCATGCCGTCCTCGCGCTGGTGGTCGAGCACAATGCGAATCTGGTCCTGGGCCAGATGCGGCTCCACGTGGCGGTAGGCCAGGGCGTGAAAGAAGGCGTCCCACTGCCAGACGCCGACATAGTAGATTTTTGAGGGGGTCATCGCCTCGCGCGTGGTGTAGAAGCGGGTGGAGATCAGGCCGTTGCGCATGATCCACCAGGCGTAATAGTATTGCCGGCGATATTGGTCGGCCACTGGCGGCGCAGCGGCGAACCAGTCATGCCAGCGGCGGGCAGCGGATTCCAGGGCTGTCTGTGGGCGGGGAATGTAGCGGTTGAAGCCCAGCCGGGGCGTGATGTTGAGCAGCAGCGCCGCTTCCCCCTGCGAATCAAACAACAGCCGTACCCGCCGGGCAGCCCCATCCACCGACTGGCTGCGGTTTTCCAGCAGCCGGGCATTGGTGGTATAGGCGATGTTGCGCCGGATGTTGCCGGTCAGGCGCAGCACACCGCCCCGCCGGTCGGTTTGCACCTGGTCCAGATTGGCACGGAAGGTCATTCCGCACTGCCCCGGTGGCAGGGTCAGCAGCAGGGTCTCGCTGTCTACAAAGGTCAGGGTGAAGGCGCCGGCGGCCGTCTGGCAATCAATCCGGTGGGGGTAGGTGGTCACTTGCAACGCCAGCGGCTGCCCGGCGCCGTCGGTGAAAGCCCATTCCTCCATCAGCGGTGGGCGCTGGCGGTAGCCGCTGAGCTGGCCCTCCAGTCTGAACCAGCGTTCGGCCACGCGCACGGAGAAGTGGTCGTTCTCGCGAAACAGCATCAGCCGGGAGCCGCGTTCGCTGAAGGGAATCTGGTGGAGGTTGATGCGGTTCTTCAGCAGGGTGAGGTAGGGCGAGTCAGTGATCATAGTCTTCGCCAAAGCAGTCAGCAATCAGTGTTTGCAGGCGGCGCTCAAGCACGGCGTAGGAGTAGTGACGCTCTGCCAGCCGGTAGTTCTCTTCGACCATCTCCCGGGCAAGGGCCGGGTCAGTCAGCACGGCTCGCGTCTGGCGGACGGTCTCGTCGGTGATGTAACCGTCGAATTCGATCACCCTGAAACCCCTGGGCTTGATGTCAGTGGCATAGATGGAATAGTTGTTGACGACAATCGGCCGCCGGAAGTAAATCGCCTCCAGAAAGGCATTGCCGAAGCCTTCCACGGTCGAGGGATAAGTTACCACATCCGCACATGGGTACACATCCCACAAAGTATAGACCTTTCGGCCATCTTCAGTCAGCCCGCGCTGGTCGCGGATGATGTTGGCAACAAAGCGCACCGGTACCTGCAGCAGATCGGCAAACTCACGCACTCGCCGTTCATAGGCATCGCCCTCGTCGCCGGAGGCATGCGAGATCACCAGACGCGCGTTCATGTTTATGCGCCTGACCAATTCGATAGCGTGCTCAATGCCCTTACGTTGTACCACGCGCGTGGGCTGGAGAAACAGATACTCGCCAGACGCCACCCCCAGCGCCGGGCACACATCGCGGGCGAAGTCGTCCTGAGGCCCCGGCGGATGCTCAAAGTCCATTACGTTTGGGATCAGGAGGGACGATACGCCCCGGCGCAGGCTCAACTGGTGGGCGCCGGAACTGTTGATGACTACGTGCCGGATGGAGGGCAAGTTGGGCGGGAACGCCATGCCGAGGTAATCCCAGACGCAGTTCACCAGAAAACGCTGGCGCTCCCAGAAAAAGTCGTGATGGTGGGCGATGGTCGGGACACCGGTCTCGGCGATGAACTCGGTCAGGGCCAGCCCGAGCGGTATGTTCATCGGGATCGCCAGTGCGTTTTCAATGATCAGCAACTTCACCTCGAAATCGCGTACGAATGCGATGATCTGTTGCTTGAGATACTCTGTCAGTTGGTGGATGCGCCGGGTGGTCTCGGGCGGGCGAACGCGACAGGAGAAGGCGTCGGTGTAAATCTTGCTGACGATCGGGTGTTTGAAGAGCGCCTCGGGTACGAGGCGACTGCGCTCCGCCGCCCGGTCAGAGGCTCCGGCAAAATAGAAGCAGGTGTGACCGAGGCGCTCCAGCACCGTGGCCCACTTCTCGGTCTCCAGCGAAACCCCATCCGTGCCGGCGAAGCGGGTAGAGACGAAACCAATGTGCAATCCGGCCGGTCTCTTTACCTCAGCCATTCGGTGACTTAGCTCCTGTAAAAGTATAACTTCCCGGTTTCAGACCCTGAGGGTCTCGAAGACCACCCTCAGGGTCTTGATAGCTAATGGTTTACGCTCATTCAGATTTCCTGTTGGTGGGGAAGGGGGTTACTCCGCGAGCTGCAGCCAGAGCGTTTGATAGGGGCGCAGGGTGGTGTGCACCCGCTGGCTGAACCCTGCCGCTCGGTCCAGCAAACCGCTGGCCGTTCGGGCGCCCAACCCCTTCAGGCTGATGGCTACCTTTTGCGGCCTCTCGGAGACGTTGTGCAGGCACAGGGCGCGATCCCGCCCGGAAGGGGAGCTGCGCAGCAGGCCAAAGATGGCCTCGCCACAGTCCACTACCTGCTGCCTCCCGTAGGGATGAAAGGCCGGGCAGCCAGCGCGCGCCGCAAGCAATTGCCGGTGGCGCTGGAATACCTGATACCGCAGGGAGGTCGGATCGGCCAATTCGCGTTCCAGCGCGGCCCGTTCCAGTTTCTGGCGGTTGATGGTGCGGTTGCGGCCGGTCTGTTTCACCCCCTCCGGCCAGCCGCGCGAGCCGAACAGGCTGTGGAAGTAGATGCCCGGCAAACCCACTAGCGCCAGTTTGATAGCCTGGGCAGTCATAAAACGGTCAACCTGTGTGGCCGGCGGGTCGCCGCCGTGCGGACCGGAGAGCGCATCGAAGTAATTGACGTTCAATTCATACGGGCTTTCTGAGCCGTCCGAGTTCGCTTTGTACGAGACCAGCCCGCCCTGAGCGCGAACCTGCGGCACCAGCGCCTCGATCTCCGCTTCCGCCAGGATGCCGCGCGCCGGGTTCAGGCCAACGCCATCGTGGGAGGCAAGGAAGTTGAAGAAAGTGGTGCGCCCGGAAGGCAGCTTCAGTCCGGCGGCCCATTCCGAGAGCGCGCGGGCGTCTCCGCTGTGCAGGGCGTGCAGGGTGAGCGGCGGCAGCGCGAAATTATAGACCATTTGCGCCTCGTTGGCGCCATCCCCAAAATAAGAGATGTTGTCCAGGTGCGGCACGTTGGTCTCGGTGATGAGCAGCACGTGAGGCGCCACGGCATCCAATGCCGCTCGCAGCAGCCGGATCACCCGATGGGTCTGCGGCAGGTGGATGCAGGGGGTGCCGATTTCTTTCCAGAGAAAGGCCACCGCGTCCAGCCGGATGAATTCGGCGCCCTGCGCTGCGTAGAACAGCAGCGTGGCGATGATCTCCAGCAGTACGTCTGGGTTCGAGTAGTTGAGGTCAATCTGGTCGGCGCTGAACGTAGTCCACACGGCCTTTTGGCCCGAGGGCGTGGCGACGCGCGTGAGCAGCGGCAGGGCGCGCGGCCGGACGACCTGCGAGAGGTCGGGGTCGCCTTCGACGACGATGAAGTAGTCTCGGTAGGCCGGGTCGTCTTGCAGGAAACGCCGGAACCACTCGCTTTGCGCCGAGACGTGGTTGATGACCGCATCGAACATCAGACGGAAGGGGGGGCGGCCGCCAGAGTCGCCCCGACGGTCGCGCCCACGCACGCCGCCGATTGCCCGGACATCTTCCCACGCGCCCAGCGCAGGATTGACGGCGCGGTAATCTATCACGGCGAATCCGTCGTCCGAAGAGTAAGGGAAGAACGGCAGAATGTGGATGCTGCTGATGAGCCCGCTCAGATGTTGGCGGCAAAAATCTGCCAGCGTGCGCAGCGGCGCGACGCCCGGCTCGCCGACCTGATCGCCGTAGGTGATCAGAATGGCGTCGCGGTGGGTGATCTCACCCCCTTCCCCGGCGCTCCGCGGGGGGAGGGGGTTTTCCCCTTCCCGCTTCGGGAAGGGGGGCCGGGGGGGATAGGTCGGTGAGGGGATCGCTGGAGTTCGCGCCCCGGCGGGTGGGGGGTGAGGTCGGTCGAGCAGCTCACGCAGTCGCCGAAATGTCTCATCTCCCCTGCTCTCTCCGTACAGCGCGACGAGATGTTCCCGAATGACGTCGAGGCGTTCAGTCATCAGCCAGAAATTCGAGCGCCAGCGCCGCCGACCAGGAGAAGCCAACCGAGCCGCAGCCGGAGCCGTCGCGGGGGTCGTAATACTCGCGAAAGCCGGATTTGCCCATCAGTTCGAGCGAGTCCGCGCGGAGCGACTGAGCCAGATCGTCATAACTGTAGCGCCGGAGCCCGTCGGCGAGCAGCCAGTTCAGTATGATCCACACCGGCCCGCGCCAGTAGCGGCGCGCCTCCCAGGCCGGTTCGGCCTGGCTGGTAGTAGTGACTGAGTAGCGGACAGCGCCATTCGGCGCGTACTCGGCGGGATTGCGCCAATGCGACTCAATCAGCCTGTGCGCCTGCGCGTCTTCGGCCAGCCCGGCGTACAGCGGCATGAACGTAGCGGCGGTGTTCACCGCAATCGGGGCGCTGGCCCGCAGATCGAAATCAAAGTACAGGCCGCACGCCTCGTCCCAGAAGCGGGCCTTGAAACTGTCTCGCATCTTCTTCAACCAGCCGTCAATCTCGTCCGTCGGCTCGCCGAGTAGGGCAGCCAGCGCCCGCAGGTCCTCGTCTGCCCGAAACAGAATGGAGTTGAACAGCACATCCTGCACGAGAAAAGGAGAATGGGCGAGCAGCGCCGCCGGGTCGTAGCGGTTGCGGCGGAAGACGTCAATCAGGTGCACAAAGCGGTCGTAGTCGGCGTCGCGCGGTCGTTCGGCGGCGGCCACGTGCGCCGCGTCGCCACGCCGGTAGGGGGGCAGGTCGGCCGGGGTGATGGCCTGCATTGCGCTCAGCCAGCGCGGCGAGTCGTCCGTGCCGGATTCCCACGGATGAATGATGCAGGCCAGGCCGCTCCCGTCGGCGTCGCGGGCGGTGTGCAGCCAGCGCTGCCAGCGCAGCAGCGCCGGGTAGACCTCGCGCACAAATTCGAGACTCACCAGATCAGGGGATTGGCTCGTAGTAGCGACTTCAGTCGCGCTGTGACGACTGAGGTCGTCGCTACGAACTTGCGTGCGGCTGTGGATCGTCCGCACGATGGTGGTGAGAAGCGGCGGCTGGGTGAGGCCGGAGGTCGCCGCGGCGGGTGCGTTCGGGCTGCGCGTTATCTGCCAGAAGGCGGGGTGGGGGAAGTAGTCGGACGGCCGCGCATGGTAGACGATGTGCGGCACCATGCCGTCGCGCCACTGCGCGCCGAGCAGAGCGCGGATCTCGGCCAGCGCGCGCGGCAGATCAAAGCGCGCCAGGCCGAGGGCGATGACCGCCGAATCCCAGTTCCACTGGTGCGGATACTGCCGGGGGCCGGGTTTGGTGAAAGCGCCGGCGTCGTTGGCGCGCAGGACGGCCTGGGCGCGCGCAATCAGATCGGCTGATGTCCGCGCCACTACGCGCGCCCCGACCCCGGCGCCTCACTCTGCAGCCGATGGAACGCCCGGCCCGTTTCCCGATCCATCCAGCGAATCTTGTCCACCGCGAGCCGGAGCCAAACGTCCTGCCCCGGTCGAAAACTGGAGTCGGCGTGAGCGTTGACTTTGACTCGCCCCTCGCCGACAACCACGGTGAGCAGGTTGTGCGAGCCGAGCGGCTCGACCACGAGAACCTGGCCGGCCAGGGCGCCCTCGCCCGGCGAGGGCAGGGCCTCGATGTTTTCTGCCCGGATGCCCAGCCGCGCGCCGGATTTGTCGCGCAGCGCCGCCTGAACGTCGGGCGGCGGCCGAAACAGCGCGGCCTCGACGGCCACCGCCACGCCGCCGCCATCGGCGGTCACCTGCGCTTCGAGGAAGTTCATGGGCGGGTTGCCGATGAAGCCGCCGACGAAGTCGTTGGCCGGGAAGTCGTACACTTTGAGCGCCGTGTCGCACTGGAGAATCGAGCCGTCCTTCATCACGGCGATGCGGTCGCCCAGGCTGAGCGCCTCCACCTGATCGTGCGTCACATACACAACGGTAGTGTTGACCTCTTTGAGCAGGCGCTTGAGTTCGGCGCGCATTTCCAACCGCAGCAGCGCGTCCAGATTGCTGAGTGGTTCGTCCATGAGCAGCACCTCCGCCTGCACGGCGAGGGCGCGGGCGACGGCCACGCGCTGGCGCTGCCCGCCCGATACTTGCGCCGGGTAACGCTGGAGCAGGTCGGCGATCTGCAGCAAGTCGGCGACGGACTGGACGCGCTGCTTGAGGGTAGCCTCCGGCGTGCGCTGCATGCGCAGCCCGAAGGCGATGTTCTCGAACACGGTCAGGTGCGGGAACACGGCGTAACTTTGAAATACCATGGCAATCCGCCGCTGGCGCGGCGGCAGGTCGGTTACGTCAACGGCGCCGATGTGAATGCGCCCGCGGTCAACCTGCTCCAGCCCGGCGATGCCGCGCAGCAGGGTGGTCTTGCCGCAGCCGGACGGGCCGAGCAGCACCATGAACTCGCAGTCGTGGATGGTCAGGCTGACATCGCGCGTGGCGACGGTCTTGCCGAAGGTCTTGTGGACGTTTTCAAGTCTTATCTCGGCCATTATTTCGTCACTCTGCCCCACAAGTTGAACAGGTATCTCCGAATGAATAGCATGAACACCAGCGACGGGGCCAGCATGAAGAAGCCGCCCGCAAAGCGGTAGGGCAGCGGCGATTCGTCCAGCACGGTCAGCACCAGCGCCGGCAGCGTGCGGTGTCGCACGGTGAGAATCACCGCCGCGAAGACCTCGTTCCAGGACAGCACAAACGTGAACAGCGTGGCGGCGGCCAGCCCCGGCAGCGCCAGCGGCAGGGCCACGCGGATGAAAGCCTGCAGCGGGTTGCAGCCCAGCGTCATGGCCGCCTCTTCCAGATCTTTGGGCACGCTGGCAAACACGCTGCTGGTGATGAGGATGGTGAACGGCAGCGCCAGCGCCGTGTGCATGAGCGCCAGACTATAGACCGAGTCGTACATGTTCCACTTGATGAACGAGACGGCCAGCGGGATGGAAAGGATGACGATGGGAAACGTGCGCGTCGAGACCACCAGAATGCGGAACGCGTCGCGCCCGCGAAAGACGAAGCGCGCAATGGCGTACCCCGCCGGCGCGCCGATCAGCGTCGAGAGCGCCAGCGTGATGAGGGCGACCACCACACTGGACCGTGTGGAGGCCAGCACGCCGGCGGATTTCAGGAAGAAGGCCAGCGTTTCGGTCGAGAACGGCGAGGGGAAGAACGGCCTCGGATACTTGTACACGGCCGCCTGCTGGCTGAAGGCCGCGACGCCGATCAGGTAGATGGGAGCGATCACCCACAGGGCCATTAGCGTCGCCAGCGTGTACGTGAGCGCGCGGGTCAGGGCGCGCAGTGTTGCCGCCGATGGCTTCATAGGGCCTGCTCCTCGGGCGTGCGCAGCCCCCACAGGTAAAGCGCCGTGCTGCCGATGGAAAGGAGCATGATGAGCGCGGCGTAGGCGGCGGCCACGTTGGCGTTGCGATAACTGCCATACCAGCGATAGGCCTCGGCCGCCAGCAGCGTGATGCCCCGGCCGGCTACGGCCAGCGCCACGGCGAACACCTGGAAGGCCAGGATGGTGCGGAGGATCAACGCCACTTGCAGGCTGGGACGCAGCAGCGGCAAGATCACGCGCCGCACTTTGTCCCACAGTGTCGCGCCGAAGATGTCGGCGGCTTCCAGGTATTCGTGCGGGATGGACTGTAACCCGGCGACGAGGATGACCATGATGATCGAGGTGGCCCGCCACGCCTCGGCCAGCACCACCGCGAAGAGCAGCCAGGCGGTGCGCTGATAACTCAGATAAATGAAGGGCTTCTCCAGCAGGCCCACGCCCGTGAGCAGAGTGTTGAGGTAGCCCCGGTCGGTGAAAATGGCAAACCAGACGATGCCGGCCGCCAGTTCGGAGATGCCCAGCGGGATGGCGTAGATGTACAGGAACAGCCCGGCGAATTTCAGGCGAGCCTGCACCAGCAGCGCCATGACCAGCGCCAGAATGAATTGAACCGGGATGATGATGACGATGAGCAGCAGCGTGTAGCGCAGCGCCGGCTCGAAGGCCACGTCGCGAATCATGGTCTGGAAGTTCTCCAGGGTCCAGACCCCCGCGTCGTCCTGAAACGCCAGCGCAAACGCCTGAATCATGGGGTAGGCGAAGAATACCAGCAGGAAGATCACGGAGGGCAGGAGCAGCGCGTAGGGGGTAATCTGGCGTCGGAAGCGGGCGGACACTGAGAGTGCTTTCCCGAAGGGACTTTCAGTCAGCATAGCAGCCTCTGAAAGTTGGTACGGCAGTTCAACTGCCGTACCAACAACGGCCTCACCCCCGTCCCCTCCCCCGAAAAGGGGGGAGGGGTCAGGGGTGGGGGTCAGGCAAGCGCGAGACTTGCTCCTACTTCACCTGGCAGGCTTTGCCGCCGCTGTCCGGATCGGGCGCCCAGCACGGCGCGCCGGTCTCGTCCATGATGGCCTGCAGCGCGACTTTCTGTTCGGCCAGCACGGTGTTGATGTCTTCGCCGTTCAACACAATGCGGGTGAACGTGTCGCGGTAGACCTTGTTGAAGTCGCCGCCCTTGCCGCCCAGCCCCTGCGGCAGCAGCGCCGGCAGCGCGTCTGCCGAGGCGGCCTGCATGGACACGGCCTCGCCCTCCAACTTGATGCCGGGCGAGACGAAGGCCGGATAGTCCACCGAGACCAGCGGGAAGAAGCCGACCTCGCGCAGGGTGGTGACCTGCACGTTGGGCTTGGTCATGTATCCGATCAGCGCCTCGGCCCCGGCCTGGTTGACGGTGGTCACCGGAATGGCCAGGCCGGCGATGACCGGCATGAAGGCGCGGCCTTTGGGGCCTGCCGGCGAGGGCACGGCCATAAAGTCATCCGGTCGCTGCTCCAGCGCGTCCTTCAGGCGGGCGGTGTGATCCCAGGCAATCCAGACTTCTTCGGAGAGCAGCTGCTCCTGCATGAAGTTGTAGGTGGTGGACTGGGGGTGTACATACGGCCACATGTCCACTATCCATTGCCAGCCGGCGGCCGCCTCGGCGCTGGCGAAGGTGGTGACTACGCCGCCGCTATAGGCCGGGACGAGGAAGCCCTGGAAGAAGCGGTGCAGCAGGCCTTTGTCCCCGGCCGGGAAGCCGAACTTGGCTTCGCCGGTGGCGTCGAAGATGGCCCTGGCCCAGGCCGCCAGCCCGTCGTACGTCAGCGCGTTCACCTCCACGCCGGCGGGCAGGTAGTCCAGCGCCTTCTTGTTGAAGGCCACGATGTACGTGGCCTGCATCCACGGCACGTAGTAAGTCTGGTCGGTGTTCAACTGCGCCACGTTCCAGAACGCGTCGGGGATGCCGCGGTCGGCCAGGGACTCGCGCAGGGCGGTGAGGTCTTGCAATTGTCCGGCGGGCGCCATAGTCGAGAAGTTGCCGTGCAGCGCGCCGAGCAGGTCCACGGTGCCCTTGCCAGCCTGCACCTCGGCCGCGATGCGGTCGTGGAACGGCCCTTCGTCTTCAGGAATAAACTCGACCGCGCCGGGGAAGTCGGCCAGGATCACGCCGCGCACCCTTTCCGCCTCCTGCACCGGGCGCAACTGCGTGGACAGCCACACGATGTTTCCGTAGTCCACCGGCGTCGCCGTGACCTCCACAACCTGCTTGACCTCTTTGGTGACTTCGACCACCTGAGTGACCGGCACCTCTTTGACGACCTCTTTGACGATCTCCTTGGTGACCTCGACGGTCACGGTCTGCGGCTGGCAGGCGGTTAGCGCCAATCCCAGAATCATGATAAGCGCCAGCGCTCCCATCCACGCTTGCTTGCGGTTCATAGGTTCTCCTCTTTCTACTCGCTGAAATGGAAAGGCAAAGATGTGAGTCCCGGGGCCTTGCTCCGGTCGCATCATGTCATGTTGCGCCTCCTCACTCCGTTCTGCTGCAGTCCTCCAAAACGTTTTTTGGAATCGCCGAAAAAAAGAGAACTACCCGCCGGTGGACTCGCGCACGATCAACTCGGGCTGCAGCAGCACGTGCGGCTCCGGCAACGGCTCACCGGTCGCCAGCGTGAGGGCCATCTCTACCAGGCGTTGGGCGATCCGATATACCGGCTGCTTGAGCGTGGTAAGTGGCGGCTGGCTGTGTTCGCCGTCTTCAATGCCGTCAAACCCGGCCACGGCCAGGTCGCGTCCCACCATCAGGCCGCGCTCGCGTGCGGCCCGCATGACCCCTATGGCGGTCAAATCGTTAACGCCGAGGATAGCGGTGGGCGGGTCGGGCTGGTCCAGCAGCCGGGGCGTGGTTTCATACCCTGCCATGCGGGTAAGATTGCCCTGCGCGATCAGTCCCGGGTCGAATGCGATGTCGGCGGCCTCCAGCCCGGCGCAGTAGCCGGCCAGCCGGTCGGCCTGCAGGGTCAGATCTTCGGGCGCGCCCACGTAGGCGATGCGCCGATGGCCGCGCTCCACAAGGTGGGCCACCAGCAGGGCAAAGCCGGCCTTCCCGTCCACTTCCACAAAGGGATAGTCGGTCGGGGTGTGGCTGCGACCGGAGGCGGCGAAGGGTATTCCGGCCTCTTGCAGATAGGCTGCACGCCAGTCGTCCAGCCGCATGCGGCTGAGCACCAGCCCGTCCACCCGCCGGCTCTGCACCCAGCGCAAATAAAGCGCTCGCTCGGCCTCCGTCCCCGGCGGGGCGGTGGAGACCAGCAGATCGAAGTTGTGCGCGGTGACGGCATCGCCGAGGCCCGCGATGAACTCGGAAAAGAAGGGATCTGCAAAGCGCGGGTTGCTGGTGGGCAAAATGTAGCCGATGGCATCCGCACGCTTGCGCCGCAACTGGCGCGCGGCCCGGCTGGGCACATAGCCCATTTCCCTGGCCGCCTGAATTACGCGCTGGCGCGTTTCCTCGGCCACATCCGGGTACCCGTCGAGAGCGCGGGATACGGTGGTAATGGACAGATTCAGCCGGCGGGCGACGTCATGGATGGTTATGGACACAGGGTTTCCAAAACGTTTTGGAGGACTTGAGTTTACCCGGACTCGGGGCGAGAGTCAAGAGTCTGGGGTAGCGGCGGATTGGCAACACCGCACTCCCCGGCACCCCCCGGCACCCCCCGGCACCTGACACCTGACCCCCGGCACCCCCCGGCACTCCCCGGCACCCCCCGGCACCTGCGTCCGGGGCAGGTGTGCGTCCGGTGCAGGTGTCCGCCCCACTCTGGTTACGGACGCCGCGCTATGGTGTGCTCGGAGAAATGATGTGCCCTGGTGGCCACAGGATGACCAGCGGGTGAGCGTTGTCGGGGATCAGTTCACCAGCCCGGGCCAGCGGCACGCCCTGCACCCGGCAGCGCAGGGTAGCAAGCGCCAGCCCGTGGGAAACGATGAGCACCGGGCCGGGCGCGTGCCTGCGGGCGATGTCGTCGGCGGCAGCCCACACGCGGCCGGCCACCTCGGCCACAGTTTCGCCGCCCGGGGCGCGGGCGTGGACCGGGTCCTGCCGGCGCGCGGCGATCTGCTCCGGGTAGCGCCCGGCCAGTTCGTGGCCAAGTTGCCCTTCCCACTCCCCCTGGCTGATCTCGCGCAGGCGGGCGTCGAACCGCACCGGCTTGCCGGTGCGGACGGCGAGGATCTCGGCCGTTTCGCGCGCCCGCAACAGGTCGCTGCTGTACAGCGCGGCGAAGGGCTGCCCGTCCAGTTGCGCTGCCAGCGCCAGCGCCTGCGCCCGCCCGGCGGCATTCAGCGACGGGGCGAGGGCGGCCTGCCCCTGCCAGCGCCCCTCCGCGTTCCAATCGGTCTGTCCGTGGCGAATCAGCCAGAGTTCGGTCACGGCTGGCCCTCTCGCCGCCGGGCGGTGTATTCGGCAAGCTGGATCATCGGCGGGCGCTGGCGCTCGGCGATCTCCTCCACATCGAGGGAGTAGCCGCTGCCGTTGCGGCGAATCAGCTTCATGGTGCGGTTCACGTCTTCGAGCATGGCCGCGCCGAAGCGGCGCTCCAGCTTGTGGATCACCGCCTGAATGATGGCAAAGGACATCTTGCTCAACGCAGCCAGCGGCTGGTTGTGGTGCACTCGCTCCAGCAAGTCCACCTGGGCGATGGCCGAGAGGCCGTAATGCTCGAGCATGTCAATCAGCAGGCCGGTTTCCACCCCGTAGCCGGAGAAGAAGGGCAACCGCTCCAGTGCTGCGCGCCGCCCGCCGTACTCCCCGGAGAGCGGCTGGATCACGCCGGAGAGTTCGGGAAAAAACAGGTTGAGCAGCGGGCGGGCGGTCAGCTCGGTCACCCGCCCACCGCCGCCGGCCTGCACTTTGCCCCCGACCCTGAGCGGGCGGCGATAGAAGCCTTTGACAAACTGGATGCGCGGGCTGAGTAGCAGCGGGCCAAGGATGCCGTACACAAAGCGCGGGTGGATGTTGACGATGTCGGTGTCAATCCAGACCACCAGATCGCCGCGGGTGACGTACA
>CAYZNA010000004.1:10716-14542 GCA_964478665.1 uncultured Anaerolineales bacterium | reverse complement strand
TTGCCGGGCCGGGCGCCGTGCTGCGCGAGGATCTGCTGGTGAATGTATACCGGCACACCCAGCTCCCGGGCGATCTCGCGCGTGCGGTCGGTCGAGTTCGAGTCGATCAGCACGATCTCGTCCAGCAGCGGCGTTTCCTCCATCAGCGCCTTTTGTACCGTGCGGATAACTTGCCCGACGGTCTCTTCCTCGTTTAGAGCCGGCAGCGCCAGGCTGATAGTGAGGTTCTGCCGGCGCTTGAGCGCCAGCAACAGCCCCAGATCGGCGAATTCGTCGGCGTCATAGGTATTCTCTGCGAACCACTTGTCCACCAGAATCGAGATGGCCAGGGCGCCGGCGGCGTGCCTTTCCATGGCCGGCAGCACCGGTCGCGCCGTCTTGACTGCGATCACGGCTGCCGGGCACGCGCCCGCGGCCAGCACCTGCCGGGCTACTTCATCCAGCGGCGGCGTGGCGTGGACCGGGTGAGCGCTGGCGCCCATGACCACCAGATCGTACCCGTGCGCTTCGGAAATGATGGCTCTGGTCGGGTCCCCGGTGGTCACTTCGTAGTGGCTGACCTCCGGCAGCTCGCGCAGCACCCGGTCGAACCCCGGCGAGGGTCCGCGCCCGTCGCTCACGGCTCTGCCGGCCGACCGGAATGGCAGCAGGTGCAACGTGCGGATAGTGGGCGCGGCTCCGGGCGTCACGCAGAGCGAGAGGCGCAGGGCCAGCGGGGCAGACGGGCTGTCCCGGAGGGGAACGAGGATGCGGCTCAGGTCGCCGGGGATCGGCCCGCGCACCAGCGCCACATCGCAGGGCGGCACGGTCAGGGCTGCCTCTGGCGTGACTCCCAGCGCTTCGAAATGGCGCGGCCACTCCAGCAGTAGCAAATCCGGGCGCTCTTCCGCTATCACTTCCAGCAGTTCCTCCCACGGCGAATACGAGACCCGCACGCGGGCTTTGATGCGCGTGCGCCCGGCATCTGCCCGCGACAGCGCCCGGAGCAACCTGCGCACCTCCCGTGCGGAGCCAGCCGCAGCGCTGAGCGACTCGCCGCCGGGAACGCCGACCAGCCCCACCAGCACAATGCGGCCCTCGCCGGCGATGGTCCGCGCCGCCGCCAGCGCCGAATCGCTGGCGTACCCGTGGAGGATCGGGACGAGCACTTTGCGGAAGGGGTTGAAAGCTCGAGTCACGTTACTCACCCCCGGCGTCCCCGGCGTCCAATAGAGGGGCGATCCGGTCTGCGTACACCTGCGGCCACAGGTATTCCCGCCGCACGCGCGCTGCCAGTTGACCCTGCCGGTCGGCACCCAACCGCGAGGCAATCAGCGCCGCCACCTCGCGCGGGTCGGCCTCCGGGGAGAAGTAGCTGGCCTGCTCCCCACCCAGCGCCCGCAGCGGCGGAATGTCGGCGCAAAAGACCGGCAGCCGGGAGAGGCCGGCCTCCAGGATGGGGATGCCGAAACCCTCCTCCCGGCTGGGCATGAGCAGCGCATCGGCCAGCCGGTACAGGTCGGCAATCACCGCATCCGGCAGGTAGCCCTCGCTCAACTCGGCGAGGAAGTGCGCTGCGCCCTCCAGCCCCAGTTCGGCGCGCAGGGCCTGCAGGCGGGCGAAGTATTCGGCGTTGGCCGGATTGTGGGGACCGGGCGGCCCGCTGACCACCAGCATCGCGCGCGGGGCCCCGCTCCCCATCCCGGACCCGGTTCCCTGCGGGGAGGCGCTTCCACGCGCGGCAGCCGCTCCCCCGGGGGACCGGGTCCCCGCGCGCAGCGCGGCCAGAATCCGCAGGGCCAGTTCCAGGTTCTTGCGCGGGGTGATGCGCACCGGCGCCAGCAGCAACGGTTCGGCCTCCAGCAGCCGCAGTTGCTCCACAAGCGCGCGCGTTTCCGGTTCCAGCTTGAGAAAGGCCGGCGCGTCCACCCCGGAGGGGATCACCCGAATGGCCTCCGGCGCCAGCCCCCGATTGCCGAAGGTCTCGGGGGCCAGCACCCGATTGCCGAAGGTCTCGGGGGCCAGCCCGAGCAGCTCCGCCAGTTCGCGGCGGCGCAACTCGGAGACGGCCACGTGGGTGGCGCCCGGCCAGTGTGTGCGCAGCAGGTCCCACGGGTAGCCGGCGTGCAGTTCATCCTGGTAGCGTGGCGTGGTCCACGCCAGGTCGTGGTGCCACAGGATCAGCCGGGGTGCGCCGGGGCGGTGGTGCAGTTGGCGCAGCGCGGCGGTCAGGGGCAGGTTCTTGGCCAGCGAGCAGACGTTGTGGGCGATGAGCAGGTCAACATTCGCCAGCGCCTGCGAAAGCCCTTCGACCAGTTGGCCGGTGAGGCGCGCGAAGTCCGGCGGCACGCGCCCGGCGTCCAGTTGGCGCTTGACTGCCAGCACTTCGGGGTGGCGCGAGTCGGCCAGCGGCAGCGGGTTGAACTCAACGCGTGGATCGAATGGCTCACCGCGGCCGGCGATCACGCGCACGCGGTGTCCCGCATCGGCCATCAGCCGGGCGTGCTGGGCCAGCACGCGCTCCACGCCGCCAACGACCGGCGGGGCGGAGTAGTGGAGCAGGGCAAGGTTCATGGGTCACAGGCTATTTGGGTGCGAGAGCTATGAAAGCTTCCAGCGGGACATCCTGCAGCTTTCGTTTCAGGAATGGCGCGATCTGCGCCGCCTCCATGTTCACCAACTCGTGTTTGAACCCAAAGGCCCGGTTGAGTTCGTGCGCTATCTGCTGAGGCCAATAGGCCGCGCTCATTTGCACGATGGTTCCGCCTACCTCAGCAGCCAGTTGCTCAATCCGGCTGTTGGGGCCAATGCGATCCACAATGATAATGGTTGCCATATACCAGTGGGAGCGGCCCATCGTCAACTCGCGTTCGAAGCGAGTCACCTTGTCCAGGGAAATCTCAGGATTCCCCCGGCCAATGAAACCGATATCAAAGCGCACGCCCTTGCCGGCATCGTAGAGCAGGGTGGCATCGCTCTCACGTTTCTCGCCGCGAGAGGCCAGCCAGAATACTCCTTTCAGTTGTCCCGGCTCCTCCGGCCTCACATACTTGAAGCCGAGGACATGGAGCATGGAACCGAGGATGAGTTTTTCGAACAACTTACCGTAGAAGGACTTCTCCGAGCCACGGATCGCCAGCGTTTGTGCTCCGACGGTGTTCAAGAGATAGGTCATCAGCAGCCAGTTCATTTCAGCTTTCAACCCCGAATCCAGTTCCAGTACGCCGGTTAACTCTCCATGTTCCTGCCGCTGGCTGGCAACAACATCGCGGCAGGCGGCGATATATCCATCCCGGTAATGGCGGAGCGCATTCGGGTCATCCCGCAACACATTTTGGAACGACTTGTCTGTCAGGCCCAGTACCCATTGCGCCAGCCACCGCTCTGCTCTTGATAATCGCTTCTGTGTCAGAATGCTGGCTGCCAGTTGTGGCAGTTGATCCACAAAGTCGCCATAAGTTGCGGAGCCTTTCAGAAACAGATGAACGGTTGCCAGGTTGAGTGCAGCAATGCGACGTCGGGTCAGGAACTCGGTCGAATCGCGCAGGTTCTTGCCGGTCAACACGTCCAATACGACGCCTCGGATAACGTCCATGCCAACCTGCTGAATCCATTCGTCCTTGTTGGCTGACAGAAGCCGGAGAGTGTCGGGCGTCAAAAGATCGCTCAAGGCAGAGAGGGTGGTAATTCCGGGCTGTTTTTTTGGCATGGTTGGTACACGGAGTGAGCCGTACAAGCAATCAGGGAAGGTTCCCTTGGTGTAGGTTCAGAATAGCATGTCGTCGACCTCTATCGGAGGGCAGTTCAGGGTCAATATCTGCCGGGCGTCTTTGCCGAGCCAGCTCCT
>CAYZNA010000004.1:0-10706 GCA_964478665.1 uncultured Anaerolineales bacterium | reverse complement strand
GCGCGGATAGCGGCAACATAGTTCGGATCCTGTTCGATCAAAACAAATCGTCGCCCTGTTTTCACTGCTGCCGCTCCCACAGTGCCGATCCCGGCGAATGGATCAAGTACTACGTCCTCCTTGAAGGAGTAGTAAGTAATGACCTTCTCGGCCAACTCGACCGGAAAGATGGCCGGATGACGCTTATCATAGACCGGTTGAATGCGCCAGATGTTGGTCCGCTCGTAGTCATCTCCAATGCGTGAGGCTTTGACCAATTCTGGATTTGGATGGGCGCGAATGTTCCAATCAATCAGCTTTGATGTCCTCTTGCGATAAACCAGGACATATTCTGTGACCGGCACTGGCTTGTATTGTAGCGGGTTGCGGTCAGCAGCAAAGCGTCGCCCGCGGCCGGTGGCCCAACCGGCGCCCTCCGGTTTTTCCCAGATAATGTCGTCAACAAAATCGTAATCCTCCTCGATGAAGATGCGGTGAAGATCGAAAGGGACAGCGATTCGCTGGGAAGCCTCGCTCCTGGTGGAGCGTCGGATCAGCACCGGGGAGATGTTGATTACGAAAAAGCGGCCTTCAGCCAGTACACGGTGAGTCTGCTGAATCACTTTACGGAGTTTTAGCAAATACTCCTCGTAGGAGACAAAGTCGTTGTACTCCGGGCGCGCGTTGTAGTATGGAGGGGATGTAAAAACCAGGTCTACGCTGCTGGCTGGCAAGTCCTGTAGTACATGTTCGCAATCGCCCTGTGCAATCGTGTTTCGGAAAGTTGAAACTGAATAGTGTTTGACGCTGTGAGAGGCTGCGCGGGCGGTTCCTCTCCCGTTGCGCCCCAACAGGCGCGCTTCCAGCATCTCGGGGCTGGTAGACTTGCTCTCCAGAATCAGCGAGCTGCGTGCATCAATCACGACTTCGCCGATGACTTCTCGATTGGCCCTGTTCAGCAGCGGCACACGCCAGACATGATACCGATCGTCAATCTCTGGCAGGCCGAAGCTGACCGCTTTCTGCAGTTGTGCCTGTTGCAGCCAGACCCGGGCAACCTGCCTGGCGGATTGAACGTCCAGCACAGCGTAATTTCGAAGCTCCGCCACAGTGACCCTGTTCTTCGCCATTATGCTCTCCAGATGTCTCGTTCCCCAGTGTAATTCTAGCACAAGCCCACTGTGCGCCCGGAAGCGTCGCTCGTGATATACTCCCATCATGGTGAGGCCTGCCCGACGCCGTATCTCTCGAAGGAGTCGCTTCGTATGCCCGACATGATGAAGGCCGTCATCAAGCCCACCAGCGGCCCGGGTCTTACAATGACCCGGCGCCCGGTGCCGGCTATCGGCCCTGGCGGGGTGCTGGTCAAAGTGCGGGCCGTCTCCATTTGCGGCACAGACCTGCACATCTATGGCTGGGATGATTGGGCTGCCAGCCGCATCACCCCGCCGCTAATTGTGGGGCACGAGGTTTGCGGCGATATTGTGGCCTGCGGCCCGATGGTCAGCGAGCGCAAAGTGGGCGAGTTTGTCTCGCTCGAGTCGCACGTCGTCTGCAATACCTGCGTATACTGCCGCACCGGGCGCGGCCACATCTGCGAAAACACCCGGCTGATCGGGGTGGACCGCGACGGCGGGTTTGCCGAATACATCGCCATCGCCGCCCAGAACGCCTGGCCCAACCCGCCCGACCTGCCGCTGGAGAGCGCCGTGCTGCAAGAGAACTTCGGCAATGCGGTGCACACCGCCTTCGCGGTGGACCTGCGGGCGCGCAAGGTGCTGGTCACCGGCTGCGGCCCGGTGGGATTGATGACCATTGCTGTGGCCCGCGCCGGCGGCGCCCGCTCGGTGTTTGCCACCGATGTTTCGGAATACCGGCTCAACATGGCCCGGCAGTTCGGCGCCGACCTGGCGGTAAACGCCAGGGCCGACGTGCAGCGCCTGATCCGCGAGGCCACCGATGGCGAAGGGGTAGACGTGCTGCTGGAAATGTCCGGCGCGCCGGGCGCCATCGAGCAGGGCTTCTCGTTGCTCAAGCCGGGCGGCGAGGCCGCGCTGTTGGGCGTGGCCCCCGGCCCATTCACCTTCGATTGGAACCATCACATTGTTTTCAAGGGCGCCAGAGTGGTCGGCATCACCGGGCGCCGGTTGTGGGAGACGTGGTATCAATCGCGCGGGCTGGTGCGTTCCGGCGCAGTGGACCTGGCCCCGCTGGTCACCCACAAGTTCCCCCTGGAGCAGTTCGACCAGGCTTTTGAGGTCATGCGCTCGGGTGAGAGCGGCAAGGTGATGCTTATTCCATGACGACGCGGCGAGACGCGCTGAAAGGAGGCGCAGAATGATCCCGCGCAGATCGCAGATCCCCTTCGTTTTGACCTGTGGCTTATTGCTGGCGGCCTGTGCGCCGCGCGTGGTCCCCATTGCCAGCAACGCGCGGGCCACCATGGATGCGGCCGTGGCCGCCACCGTGGAAGGGATGCCGCCCCGCCCGGTGACGGTGGAGGTGCCGGTCACGGTGGTGGTCACTGTGATGGTGACCGCCGGGCCGACCTCGACCGGGCCTTCCCCGGTTACCGCCGCCCCGGCCCCCACGGCTGTCTCCGCCCTGACCCCTACCCTGGAGGCCACCCCGCCAGGCTCGCCCCTGACCGGCCCTCGCGCCGGGCTTGGCCCACTGCTGTTCGCCGACGACTTCTCCCACCCTGGCTTCTGGGGCGTCGGCCCCACCGGGGTGAGCGATTTCGAGATTCTCGGGGAGGCGCTGGTGGGCAGCCTGCGCGGCAGCGGCTGGCTGGCGTGGACCCTGAACGACGTCCAGGGCCGGGATTTCTACGTGCAGGCCAACGTGACTGTGGGCGAGTGCAAGCCTGGCGACTATTACGGCCAGGCCTTTCGCGCCCGCAACGACGCCAACCTGTACTTCTTTGGCGTGTCTTGCGAGGCAAAGTTCATCGTGCTCAAGAACGTGAACTCGCAGCTTGCCACCTTGATTGACCTGACCCCGCACGAGGCCATTCGCGGCGGGCGCCTGGCCGCCAATTTGCTGGGCATCCGCGCCGACGGGCAACAACTCGACTTTTACGCCAACGACACCTTTCTGGCCGGCCTCTCCGATGACACCTTCAGCGAGGGCGTGTTCGGCGTGGGGCTGCGCACCGGTGCCAGCGAAAGCCTGACCGTGACCTTTGACGACTTTCAAGCCTGGACCATTCAGCACTGAGGACCTTCATGCGCATTCGATCTTCTGTACTTCTGTTGCCGGCGGCCCTGTGGCTGGCGGGTTGTGGCGCCAGCTCGGAGGCGGTTGCCACCTCGGTGGCGGCCACCCTGGCCGCCATCCCCACCGCCACTCCCATCGTGGCAGTGGTAGAAATCACCGCCGTACCCAGGGTGCAGCCGCCCACTGCCCCACCGGCCAGCGCCACCCCATCGCCCGGTCCCACCGTCACGCCGACGCCCACGGCCACGCCCACCCTTGCAGAAACCAACCCGAAGGCCGGGCTGGACGAGCCTTCGTTTCAAGACGACTTCAGCACTGCCGCCGGGTGGTCGGTCTACGACGACGAAAGCAGCAGCGTTGTGATCACCGAGGGCCGGCTGGATTTTACGGTGAAGACCCTGCCGCGTTTTGCGTGGATCATCTCCGCTCGCCAGGGCGTCAACTTCTATGCCGAGATCAAAGCCAGCCCACAGCGCTGCGCCGGAGCCGACAGCTACGGGTTGCTGTTCCGCGCCCGGCCCGCCGATGGCGACGGTTACTTCTTCCTGCTTTCCTGCGACGGCCGTTACCAGTTGCTGGAGCGCCTGGGCGGCGAAGTCAGACCGCTGATTGACTGGACTGCGCGCCCGGAGATCAACATCGGGGCGGATGCCAGCAACCTGCTCGGCGTGCGCGCCGAAGGCGAACGGATGACCCTGTTCGTCAACGATCAGGTGCTGGCCGACCCTCCGGCCAGCACTGATTTCCCCGGCGGCTCCTTCGGGTTGTACGCCGGCGCGGCAGTCACGCAGAACGTGCTGGTTGCCTTCGACGACCTGCGCATCTGGAACTTGCCCTGATGCCCCGCCGCGCCCTGTTCAGCCTGATTCTGGGCGTCGGAATGGCTGGCTGCACTCTCTCCGCCCCCGGCCCGACGCCCGCGCCAGCGGCCGGCCCCGATTGCCGCTATCGGGGGCCAGCCCTTCCCCCGAGCCTTCCCCGACCCCGATCCGGCCCACCCCGCTCCCCGCGCGCAGCGTGCCGACCGCTACCGCGACCCGCACCCCGATCCCTACCCCCACGCCTCCCCCCCCGACCCTGCCTCCGCAGACCACCCGCGACCCCTCCGCCACTCCCAACCCGTTGCAGGGGGCCGGGGAGGTGCTGTTCAGCGATACTTTCGACAGCAACACTGGCTGGGGGGTGGGCAGCGACGAAGCCTCGGTGATCGGCTTTTCCGCCGGGAGGCTGACCTTCACCCTCAACAAACCCGGCCTGTTCCGCCTCTCGCTATGGGGCGGACCGGTGGTGCAGGGTGGCCTGTATCAGGTGACGGCGGAAACCTCGCTTTGCGCCGGCCGGGATGAATACGCGCTGCTCTTCAACGTGCAGGACCTGAACAACTACTATCGTTTCAGCCTCAGTTGCGACGGCCTGACGCAGGCAGCGCGCGTGCGCGACGGCAACGCGATCCCGCTCAAAGACTGGTCGCCCAGCGGCTCGGTTATCCGGGGCGCGCCGGCGGAAAACACGCTGGAGGTATGGGCTGCCGGCGGGACGTTGCGGTTCTTTGTCAACGGGGTGTATCTGTATACGGTGAGCGATGCCACCTTTCCTGGCGGGGTGGTGGGGCTGATGGTGCGCTCCGGTGTAGCCTCGCAGAGCGTTTCGGTCAGCTTCGACGATTTGACCGTGCGCGCGGTCAGCCCGTAGGGCAAGTCTGGCGGGGCAAGTTACAAACTTGCGCTACTTTTCGGATCTCGTAGGGCAAGTTTGTAACTTGCCCGGCATGTTCAGGGCCTATGAAGACAAACCGGCTCAACGACCTCGAAGCTCGCGACTGGCTGAAGTTTCAGAAAAGCTGGTTCGTGCACAACCCGCCGCGGCGCAAAAAGGACGTGCTGCAGCACCCGGCCAAGTTCCCGGAGACGCTGGCGCAGGAGTTCATCGAGTTCTTTACCAAACAGGGCGGGCGGGTGCTGGACCCGATGGTAGGCACCGGAACCACACTGGTGGCCTGCCTGCGCGCCGGACGGCACGGAGTGGGGATCGAACTGAATCCCGACTATGCCGAGATGGCGCGCAAGATCGTACAACAGGAGCGCGAGGCGCTGGGCCAGGCGGCGCAGGACCTCGAAGCGCGGGTGGTCACCGGCGATGCAGGGCAGGCGGCCGGCTTTGACCTGCCACAGTTCGACTACCTGGTCACATCACCTCCATACTGGGACATGTTGCGTATGCGCGGGGCGATGACCCAGAAGAAGCGCCGCGAGGACCCCGCGCTGGACGTACACTACTCCGACGATCCCCATGACCTGGGGAACATCACCGATTACGACGAGTTTCTCGAACGTCTGGTGGGGATATACGCAGCGCTGAATCCCCTGCTCAAGCCCGGCGCATACCTGACCATCATCGTCAAGAACGTGAAGAAACGCGGCAAGATCTACCCGCTGGCGTGGGATATCGGGAAGAGGCTGGGGCAAACATATGCTCTAAAGGATGAGAAGATCTGGTGCTTGCCGCCTGAGGAGCGGGTCTGGACAGAAAACGGGCCTGCTCCTATTGGCGATATTGCGCCTGGACAACGAGTCCTCGCCCATACCGGCCAGTTAGAGCCTGTTACCCAGGTGCTATGCCGGAATTACCAGGGCGAATTGATCAAGATTCGGCCAGCGCTGCCTGGCGGTGCGGTCAGGTTGACTCCTGAGCATGAAGTCTTAGTCCTGAAAAGGCGCGAATACCATCACGCGGACGGCGTGCGGTTTTTTGAATTGTTTGCGCGCAGTTTCGCTCGCGGGGCCGCCTGGATCCCGGCTGGCGAAGTCAGGGAGGGTGATGCCGTTGCCTTTCCCATTCCGGTCGGCGAAGTGCCTGTAGGCAGTGTCGCCACGGGCGAGCATGTGACCAACAAAGGCGACTGGCATGAGCATGACGGTTGGTTGGAAACCTGGTGGCGTGGCAAGCATGGACGGGGGCGACTCCCCGCTCAGATCAGATTGGACAACGCGTTTTTGCGCCTGGCCGGTTGGTATTTGTCAGAGGGCTCTTCCGGGTCTGCTGGTGTCTGCATCTCTAACAACGAGGCCGGTGCTCGCCAGGTAATTCGCGAGTTATTCACCGAGGTGTTCGGCGCGAGTGCTTCTGACGATGGAAAAAAGGATGTGTGGTGCCGCAGTCGCTCCGTCGGCCAGGTTCTGGGGTCCCTGTTCGGGCGCGTTTCCCACGAGAAGCATTTGCCTGC
Organism: uncultured Anaerolineales bacterium; assembly: GCA_964478665.1. Classification (GTDB taxonomy): domain Bacteria; phylum Chloroflexota; class Anaerolineae; order Anaerolineales; family CAYZNA01; genus CAYZNA01. The sequence continues at coordinate 4,285 of CAYZNA010000004.1, read as the reverse complement.
TGACTTCTGGCATCTATCCCTGGCTTTGCAGACAGTTCTCTTATCGTCTCTGTGGCAAGGTGACGGCCATGTGAGTGACGGGAGCGTTACTTACAAGACGGTGTCGGAGGACCTGGCCCTTGGGGTGGCCTATCTGTCAATCCGACTGGGGGCTGTTCCCTATATTCAGCGTCATTCTGAATGGCTCAACCTTGCTTATCGAGGCCAGGATGCTAATCGCATGCGAGAAATCCTGAGGCACCCGACTGTATCCGTTCGACATTGCCGCAGTCAGCATTGGATAAGACAGGGAATCGTATGGTTGCCTGTTCGGTCTGTCCAACGCGAGATTTACAACGGCGAGGTATGTAATCTGACGGTCGCGAACGCCAACAGTTACACAGCGATTGGATTTACAGTCCACAATTGTCAAGACAGTCAGCGCCTGGCGCCCTATGGCCTGGGCAGCGCCTGGGTGAGCAACACCTTCCATCACTATTGCCTGCAATTCCAAAAGGCGCCTCGCAGGAAATAGCGCTCCGCCGGGGCGAATCTACCCGCCCAACCCGAACGTCCGCACGAGGAATATCGCCATCTGCGCCCGCGTGACCGGGTCGTCGGGGCAGTAGTAGGGGAGACCCGGCGGGTCGCCCGTACCCGGCGCGCAGCCGCCGGTGATCCCCTCTGCTGCCAACTGTTTGATCCACGCCGCTGCCCAGTGGTCGGGCGGCACGTCGTTGAACCCGGTGCCGGCACCCACCGGCGGTGGGCTGTACGTGGCGCCGTGCTCGGCTCTCAGCAAGAACACCGCCATCTGGGCGCGCGTCACCGGATTTTCCGGGCAGTAGTTGCCGTTCCCGCAGCCGCCGGTGATCCCTTCCGCAGACAGTTGCTTGATCCACGCTGCTGCCCAGTGGTCCACCGGCACATCGGCGAACCCGGTGTTTTCCCCCACCGGCGGCGGTGTGTAGGCCGCGCCGTGCATCCCGCGCTCCAGGAATACCGCCATCTGAGCCCGGTTGACCGGGTCGTCCGGGCAATACAGTTGTCCTCCGGAGAAGCATCCTCCGGTGATGCCACTTGCGCTCAGGGTCTCGACCCAGCGCCAGGCCCAGTAGTTGGTGCCCACGTCGTCAAAGGTGTTGCACCGGGTCTGGGTTGAGGAGTCAAACAGCCGGGCGCAGAGCAGGTTGTTGGCGCTGTTTGCGTCTGGCTCGGTGACATTCTCCAGCTTGCCCGAGGCTTCCCTCCGATGGGTCTCCACGCCGGGCCACGTGGCGGCGACGCTCGTGCGCTGGCAACCGGTCAGGGAGAGGGAGAGGGTGGTGCGGGAGATCAAGCCGCCCCCCGCGCGCGGGTCGCCATCATAGAACGCCACATCAAAGCTGCCGCTGGAGAGGCTGTTCCCACCGTTTACAATCTGCGCATTCAGCGTGACGGTGATGGCGCCGGAGCCGGTTAGCGGGGCGCCGGTCAGCGTGAGTGGTTGTAGATCAACAAAGGGCGCTAATCCGGCGGTGAAACCGGCGTAGGCATCGTACAGAATGGTCCTGGGCGGGCCGGGCTTGCTCAGGTCGTACAGCCCGCCGCCGATCTGGGTCTGGTCGGCGGAGAGCGCCCACCAGTACCAGCGCTGGGCCAGATGAGCGCCATCGTCCGGAAAGCCGGCGCCGCTGTCCACCGCCGACTGCATGAAGCTGAAGCTGTTGAGCATGAAGTCGCGCGTGCGCTCGATGGGGATGGTGTACCAGTACTGGGAATCGCTCGGCATCAGCACGCCGTATTCTGTGACCCAGAGCGGCTTGTAACGCTGGCCGTTTCGAGCCATCCAGCTCCGGAAGGCGACCAACCGGCTCTGAAAGATGCTGATGTTGTCGTTCTGGCCGGGGTCAAGGATAACCGGAGCGGCCTGGTAGGGGTTGGCGGCGTGGTCTATCGGCATGCCGGTACCCCATTCTCCAGGCCGTTCATTCAGGATGAAGCCGTGGATGTGCCAGAAATCGGCCGGTGGCAGGCTGTCGTATTCAGATCTGTAGGCTGCCAGCACGCGGTCGAGGTATTCCATGCGCACAGGAGTTGGCTGTACTACGCCTCCGATCCCTACCTTTGCCGTGGGATCGGCGCCTTTGATGGCGGCATACACGGCGTTGTAGCGTTCGGCGTAGGCCTGCGGGAGCAGGTTGTCCTGCCCCTGGCCGTCCCACTGATAGGTGGTATCCGGCTCGTTGCCCACCAGCCAGTAAGCCCCCGGCTGGGCCAGAGCCACGTCCGGGATGTTGGCCAGCGCACCGGCATATAGGTCGTCTCGCAACCGCACGACTTGAACGTACTCGATCCCGGCCGGCCGGGGTGGGGAGCTTTTCATACCCCAATCCAGGTAGGAGCCAGTCCCCAACGTGCCCAGATCGTAGCCACTTACGCCGTAGGGAGCGGTTACGGCAAAGCGGCAGTCGGTGATAGAACTGGCGTAGGCCGGCGGTGTCTGCCAGGAAATGGTCGTGAGCAGGGCGCCCGCCAATACGAGCGCACCCGGCAACCGCCGCGCGTAGGAATTCAATCGCAACATCTCTATCTCGGGCGGTGATGTGTTTGCTGTTCCCGCGCCACGCGCGTCACAAACGAGCGCCCGAAGGGAATTCAGTAGGGGCGACCCGCCGGGTCGCCCCTACTGAATTCGCCTCCGGGCACTTGTCGGGCGGAGGGAGTTGGGATGCGCGTTTGTGTGGCGCCGGCTACTGCTCGGATGCGGGCGCGGCCACCGGCGCGGTGAGATTGAAGGTCCGCACCAGGAGGACCGCCATCTCAGCGCGGGTGACGTTTTGATCGGGGCAGTAATTGCCCCCGCCGCATCCGCCGGTGATGCCTTCGGCGTATAACTGCTCGATCCACGCCGCTGCCCAGTGAGTGACCGGCACATCGGCGAACACGGCGCCGGTGGCCGGCGGCGGGCTATACGCGCCGCCGTGGATGCCTCTCAGCAGGAACACCGCCATCTGCGCGCGGGTGGCCGGATCGTTCGGGCAGAAGTCCGGGGGGTTGATCGCGCAGCCGCTGGTGATCCCATTGGCAGAGAGGATGTTGATGTAAGTGTAGGCCCAGTGGTCGGGCGGGACATCGCCGAAGGGTATAGTCCCGTCCGCGTGGACGCTGGCCCAGGCCTTGCCCGGCAGGCCGGCCAGCAACAGCAGCGCCAGCATCCCGACAACGACCAGCATCAGTCGAAGGTGTGATTTGGAAATACGTTCAAGCATGAGTGGCCTCCTGTTGGTTATCAAGCAAATCCCGTTACGTTCTCGGATTATATGTTACCTATGGGCTATCCGTAACCCCCCGATCGGCAAGTCGGACATTTTCCGGATGCCCCGCGTTGGCAACTGCAGGCCGGCGCCGGAGCAGGGACCGATGCCTTTCGGGCGACGCCGCCCGATACAGGAGAGGAGGTTAAAGACATAATTTTGACACAGACAATGAATGTGAGATATTATACTGTAGAGGCTAGACATCACGCGGGGGAGAACAATGCGCAGTCGGAACTGGTCACTGCCTGGACAAGCAATTACGGTAACCTTGTTGCTTGCCACGGCGCTGCTGTATGCGCTGGGCGGTTCGCGTCAGGTTCCTGAAGGGACCTCGGCCGACCTGATCGAATCTGCCGATTCTCGTCTCCTCACCGCCAGCCCGGTTCCGGCGTTGACGGTAGTGATCAACGAGGTGGCCTGGGCGGGGACGGACGCCTCCAGCGCGGACGAGTGGATCGAGCTGTACAACCCGGGCGCCAGCCCGGTCGCGCTCGCCGGCTGGCAGTTGAGCGATGGCGGCGACCTGAACATCACTTTTCCGGCGGGGGCCGTGATCGAGGCCGGCGGCTTCTTTCTGCTGGAGCGGACCGACGACAGCACGGTCTCGGACATCGCGGCCGACCTGATTTACACCGGGGGGCTGAACAACGCCGGGGAGAGTCTGTGGTTGCTGGACCCCGGGGGGACCGTGGTGGACAGCGCCAACGGGGATGGTGGGCCGTGGCCGGGCGGGGAGAGCGGCGCACGGTCGAGCATGGAACGGCTGGACGCGCAGGCGGCGGACGGTGATGGCAACTGGGGGACGAACGACGGAGTGCACCGCAACGGGCGGGACGCCAATGACCAGCCGATCAACGGCACCCCGCGCCAGCCGAACTCGGGCACCTACCCCACGCCGACGGCTACCGCTACCACTCTTCCCACGGATACGGCTACTCCCACGGATACAGGAACGGCCACGCCGACGGATACGCCCTCTCCCACGGCCACGAGAACCGCCACGCCGA
>CAYZNA010000003.1:25921-35508 GCA_964478665.1 uncultured Anaerolineales bacterium | reverse complement strand
CTATGTCGGCGCCGCTCCCCGCGTGGGGGGCGTGCGCGGCCTGCGGCGGCGCTGGGTGGGGGCCCTGGTCTTCCTGGTGCTGGTGTCCTTCCTGATCCTGCTGGGGATCGGGCTGGGGCAGGTGATTCTGGAGATCATCCCCGCTCCGCGCGGGCTGCTGGCCGTGGGCGGCCTGGCCCTGCTGCTGGGGATGCTGTACCAGGCATTGCGCGGATTTGCCGCCCAGGCCGTGCGGCAGATCATTCTCAACATCGGCTACGACCCGGCCTCCGCCGCCCGGCGCTTCTCCGAACAGGTGGCAACCAGCCTGGATGTGGCCGAGATCGCGCGCGCCGCCGACCTGCTCTTCAAGCAGACGCTGGACACCCGCCGCTCCCTGCTGATGCTGCTGGACCCGCCCCGCGAGGGCCGGGTGGTCGCCCGGCCTTTCTGGCCTGAGGGCAACCTGGCCGTCAAGCCGGTAGCCCTTGCAGCCGACTCGCCGATGCTGCTCACCCTCAAGCGGCGCCACCACGCCCTGCTGCAGTACGATATTGACGAAGACCCGCTCTACAGGGCCATGGAGCAAGACGAGCGGCGCTGGCTGAAGGGCCTGCGGATGGACGCGCTCATGCCCATCCGCGACGGGGAAGAATTGCAGGGCATCTACGCCCTCGGCCCGCGCAGATCTGGCGACCCCTATCGGGCGCCGGAACTGGAACTGATCGCGCTGGTGGCCGACCAATCCAGTGTGGCGCTGAAGAACGCGCGCCTGTTCGGCGACATGCGCCAGCTTAACGCCGAGATGGTGCGCCTGAACGAAAGCCTGACCGAGACGAATGAGTCGCTGGCAACCATGGACCGGGTGAGGACCGACTTCATCACCATCGCCTCGCACGAACTGCGCACCCCGCTGACCCAACTGCGCGGTTACGCCGACGTGCTGGGCGCCATGATCAGCCAGGATGCGCTCAGCCCTGATGTAATCAAGACCATTGTGGAGAGCATCAAGCGCGCCTCCGACCGCCTGGACACCGTTTACGGCCAGATGCTGGATGTCTCGCAGATTGACGTGAACGCCATGGATCTCAAGCTGGTGGATGCCACACTGGAGGCCGTCCTGCGCCTGGCAGTGGAACCCTTCGCCGAGGCCATGCGCGAGCGCCGGCAGACCCTCACCGCTCAGGGATTGAAGAACCTGCCTCCCATCCGTGGCGACTTCCAGCGGCTGGTGCAGGCCTTCGGGCACATCCTCAGCAACGCCATCAAATTCACCCCGGACGGCGGGCGTATTGACATCACTGCCCACTCACTTCCCGGCGAAAACGGCCAGTCCGGCTCGGTGGAAGTGATCCTGGCCGATCACGGGGTGGGGATTGACCCCAAGTACCACGAGCTGATCTTCAAGAAGTTCTTCCGCATTGGCAGCACCGCCCTGCACTCCACCGGCACCACCAAGTTCATGGGCGCCGGCCCCGGGCTGGGATTGCCCATCGCAAGAGGCGTGATCGAGGGCCACGGCGGCAAAATCTGGGTAGAGAGCGCAGGCCACGACCCGGACCGCCTGCCCGGCACCCGCGTACACGTGACTCTGCCCCTCTCGCCCCCGGCCCTGGATACCCGTCCCGCCGGCACCCGATCGGATGTCGAGCCTGCCGGCGCAATCCAGCCCTTCAGTTGAAACCGGCCGGCGACCACTGCGCCGGCGCCTTCCCCCGGATAGCGGCACCGGACTGCCAGACCTGCCCGGCCCCGCGCCCGGCGGAGCTGCCGGGGCCGCGAAGTCATTGACTCCGCCCCGACCGTCCGTTATACTCCCATAATTGCAAGTGATTTGCAATAGTGACATCTGTCACCCGGATCGGTGAGCAGTGTTACTTCCGAATTTGGCCTGAATGGTCTATTTTAGCGCGCAGCGGAGAGCCGCCTGACAGCCCATGCAACCTGCACCCCATACACTCCAATCCCCGTCACAACCGGAAGCCGTGCTGGAGCAATCGCTGCATCAGACCGGACGGCGCATGACTGCCCAGCGGGCGCTCATCCTGTCGGCGCTGGAGCCAGCCGACCGGCACCTGGATGCCGAAGGGATTTATGAGATCGCGCGCCGGGACCACCCGAACCTGAATCTGGCTACGGTGTACCGCACACTCGCGGTGCTAAAAGAGATGGGGCTGGTGGAGCAGCGCTACTTCGCCCGCGACCACAAGCGCGAGTACTACGAGGCGGTGGGCAAGCGCGAACACTACCACTTTACCTGCATGGCCTGCGGCAAGGTGATCGAGGTGGAAACGCCCCGCATCCGCCAGGCGCGCCAGGAGCTGAGCGCAGCCCTCGGGCTGACCTTTACCCACGCTTGCGTGTGCTTTGAGGGCTATTGTGTCGCGTGCGCTGCCTCCGGCGTGGCAGAAGACGAAGAACAACACGAGCACGCCGGCTGAGTTGATGTGAGGAGACCTTTAGATGTTACCCAGTTACCTGCTTTCTCTGCGGGAAGGGCTGGAAGCGGCCCTGATCATCGGCATTTTGATCGGCGCGCTGCGCAAGTTTCACCGCCCCGAAGCCGATTCGGTGGTGTGGGCCGGCACCCTGTTAGCGGCGCTGACCAGCGTGCTGGCTGCGGTGGCCCTCACCGCCCTGGGCGCCTCGCTGGAGGGCGCGGCCGAGGCCATCTTTGAGGGCCTGACCATGTTGCTGGCAGCCGGCGTGCTGACGTGGATGATCTTCTGGATGCGGCGTCAGGCGCGCAACCTGAAGGGCGAACTGGAGGCCGATGTGCGCCGCGCCACCCTGCAGAGCGGCAAGCGGGCGCTGTTCTTGCTGGCCTTTGTGGCGGTGCTGCGCGAAGGGATCGAACTGGCGCTCTTCCTGACGGCGGCGGCCTTTACAACCGGGAGCGTCCAGACTTTGAGTGGGGCAGCGCTGGGACTGGGCACCTCCATCCTGCTGGGCTGGTCGCTGTTTGCCAGCATTATCAAGCTGGACCTGCGGCGCTTCTTCCTCGTGACCGGCGTGCTGTTGATCCTGTTTGCCGCCGGGCTGGTGGCCCACGGCGTACACGAACTGAACGAGGTGGGCTGGATCCCGGTGGTGGTCGAACACGTGTGGGACGTGAACTTCATTCTGAACGAAAAATCCTTCCTCGGCCAGATCCTCAGGGCGCTGTTCGGTTACAACGGCAACCCTTCGCTGACCGAAGTGCTGGCCTACCTCGGCTACTTCGCGGCCATCTTCTTCGCCCTGCGGCGCGAGCCGGCGCCGTTGCCGCTGCCGGAACAGGCCTGATCCGCGCTCCACGTCCCGGGGCCGGGGCGGCCGGCAGCGTGCTGCCGGTCGCCCTGGTTTGATTCTGGGGAGGGGGGACTGCGGTATAATCCTGTGACAGTAGCCCTTTTTCCCGTGGAGGTCCGCCATGTTCGATGCTCGCAAACTGGAAGAATTGCGCGCTGCCCGCGAGGCGTGGCAGGCCGGGCCGCTGAAGGAAACGCTGGCCCGCCAGCCCGAACGCCGCCAGAGATTCATCACCACCTCCTCTGAAGAAATAAACCGGCTGTACACCCCGCTCGACCTGCCGGACTTTGACTACCGGCGCGATCTGGGCCTGCCGGGCGAGTACCCCTTCACCCGCGCGGCGCACGCCACCGGCCAGCGCGGCCGGCTGTGGACCATGCGCATGTTCGCCGGCTTCGGCACCGCCGAGGAGACCAACGCCCGCTTCAAGTATTTGCTGGAACAGGGGCAGACCGGCCTCTCGGTGGCCTACGACCTGCCCACCCTGATGGGCTACGACACCGACGCCCCCGAGGCCCTGGGCGAGTTCGGCAAGTGCGGCGTGGCCGTCTCCTCGCTCAAGGATATGGAACTGCTGTTCGACGGCATCCCGCTGGACAGAGTTTCCACCTCCATGACCGTCAACTCCCCGGCGGCCATCATCTGGGCCATGTACATCGTCGCCGCCGAAAAGCAGGGCGTCCGCGCTGACAAACTGCGCGGCACCACCCAGAACGACATCCTCAAAGAGTACATCGCCCAGAAGGAATTTATCTTCCCGCCGGAGCCTTCCATGCGGCTGGTGGTGGATACCATGCAGTTCGGCTCCGAATGCGTGCCGCAGTGGAACCCCATCTCTACTTCCGGCTATCACATCCGCGAACCCGGCAGCACGGCGGTGCAGGAGCTGGCCTTCACCCTGGCCGACGGCATGGAATACGTGCGCTGGGGCGTCGCCCGTGGCATGCCGGTGGACCGGTTCGCCCCGCGCCTGAGCTTCTTCTTCAACGCCCACAACGATTTCTTCGAGGAGATCGCCAAGTTCCGCGCCGCCCGCCGCATCTGGGCGCGCGAAATGCGCGAGACCTTTGGCGCGCAGGACCCGCGTTCGTGGCTGCTGCGCACCCACGCCCAGACTGCCGGGGTCAGCCTGACCGCGCAGCAGCCGGAGAACAACATTGTGCGGGTGGCCCTGCAGGCCCTGGCCGCAGTGCTGGGCGGCACGCAAAGTTTGCACACCAACAGCATGGACGAGGCTCTGGCCCTGCCCTCCGAGCACGCCGTGACCGTCGCGCTGCGCACCCAGCAGGTCATCGCCGACGAGTCGGGAGTGGCCAACACCGTAGACCCGCTGGGCGGCTCGTACTTTGTAGAGGCCCTCACCGACCGCATGGAGGCCCAGGCCCGCGACTACTTCCGCCAGATCGAAGCTATCGGCGGCGTGTTGCCGGCCATCGAGCAGGGCTTCTTCCAGCGCGAGATCGCCGACGCCGCCTACCAATACCAGCGCGAAATTGACGAGGGTGTGCGCAACATCGTGGGCGTCAACGAGTACGCCGACGAGCAGCCGGTCACGATCCCCATTCTGCGCATTGACCCCCACGGCTACGGCCGCCAGATCAACCGGCTGCGGGAGCTGCGCGACCAACGCGACAGCGGCGCGGTGGGCCAGGCCCTCGACCGGCTGCGTCTGGCCTGCCTGGGCGCCCAGAACACCATGCCCCACATCCTCGGCGCCGTGCGCGCCTACGCCACCCTCGGAGAGATGGTGGCCGTGATGAAAGAGGCTTTTGGGGTGTACGAGGAACCGTTATGGGTTTGAGGCACGCTTACCGGGAGCCTCCGAAAAAACGGTGTGGGCAGGGACGTACGTCCCTGCCCACACCGTTTTTTCGGACACTGCTTCTCGCAACGCCGGGATCCCCTCCCGCTACAGCAAGAACATTGATCTGCCGTCCACGTGGTGACGGCTGTCACCCGCCCGCTTGATTCCGGGAAAAAGCTACACGACCGCGTCGAGTTCCACCATCGGCACGGGCACAATGCTCGTTGGCTTCAGAGCGCGCCGGCGGTCAAGTTCAAAAAGACGTTCGATTTTTCTGGCGACCGAGGCGTGGAAAAACTGGTGCCCGTTTTCCAGGCACTCGCGAACAGGGACGTTGTGAACAATAAGGTAGTGACCATCATTGCGGTCAATGTAGTCAATCGTCTTCTGGGCCAGTGGACTACCACAGATGGCGCAGATGCCTGTTTCACTCCCGATGGTGTTCATCGTCGGCTCCGGTCGCTTGCCACTCCCCCATCCGATCAATATAGAAACATCGGCTTGCCATCCACGTGGCGGATCTTGGGCCGGTAGTTCGGCTCGTCGTACAGTTGCCGCACGTCCACCCTGCGCGGACCTTCGCTGGTGATCGAGATGTTCACGTTGGTGTACAGCCCGTTGCGCAGCGCCACCATCCGCCCGAACGAGCGCCCCATGGCCAGATCAGCCGCCATTACCGCGTAGTTCACCGCCACCATCAAATCCAGCGAGTCCGGCGCGCCGGAGCGCATCAAATAGGCCAACTGTTGATAGATGATGTGCTCGCCGCTGAGCTGCGCAATAGCGTCCCCGGTCCACGCCCCGATCCCGCCCAGCTTCTTGTGCCCGAAGGCGTCGGCCTCGCCGGTCATCACCATCTCGCCACCGATCATCGTCGCCCCTTCCGAGACCACCACCATGGCGTAATTGCTCGGGTTGGCGCGCTTGTCGGCCAGCAGCAGATCAGACAACTTCTGCGGGTCAAACGGCACCTCCGGGATCACCGCCCGGTCCACCCCGGCCAGGTACGAGGTCACCAGCGCGGTCTCGCCGGAGTAGCGGCCAAACAGTTCGATGATGGCGATGCGCTCGTGCGAGCCGGTGCTGGTGCGCAGCTGATGGATGAACTCCACGCTGCGGGTCACGGCGGTGGAAAAGCCGATGCAATAATCCGTCCCGGCCACGTCGTTATCCATGGTCTTGGGGATGGCCACCACCGGCACCCCCTGCCTGTGCAAGTGCAGCCCGTAGCTCAGCGTATCGTCGCCGCCGATGGGCATAAGCGCGTCAATCTTCTGGCGCTCCAGCACCCGGTTCACGTGCGCCGTGAAGTCATACACCTGCTTGCCGTCTTCGTGCTCCGGCGAGCGCAGAAACTCGGGAATTTCCTTGTACTTCATCTTCAGCGGGTTGGTGCGGCTGGTGTGCAGCCACGTGCCGCCCGTCCGGTCAATCGTGCGCACCGTGCGCTTGTCCAGCGGCACCAGGTAGCGCTCGACGGTAGCCGGATCGTCCGGGTTCAAATACAGCAGCCCGGCCCAGCCGCGCCGGATTCCAACCACCTGATGCCCATCTTCCACCAGCCGGGATACCGCGGCCTTGATGCAAGCGTTCAGCCCGGGCACATCGCCGCCGCCGGTAAGGATACCAATTCTCATCTACAGCACTCCTGTGGGCCGCGTCGGGGCGGGGTCACCCCGCCCCGACGCGGCCTCCACCTGTATCGAATCCTTCCCCAGAAGGTCCACCAGCTTTTGCTCCAGCTCCGGGCAATAGGCGGTGGAGTCATTGGGAAACTCAAGATGCACCCGCCGGTCGCCCTCGTAGATCTGAAAGGCGAACCGGTCCTGGCCGTGATAACTGGTCAGCACCCCGTGCACCCGCCGCAGCCGGCGCGTATCCCGCAGCGGGTCCCCGGTGGCGCGCAGGGTCAGCGTCAGGCGGCGCGGTTCCGCCGGAGCGGCGAGATAACTCCCCCGCGGCTCGTGCAGGCGGCGCCCGTTACCGTCCCCGTTGGGAGGCGGGGCCGGTAATTCGGTAGGATTGGGGATTGGGGATTGGGGATTGGGGAACGGGGAACGGGGAGCGGGGAGCGGGGATCCGGCCCGGGGGGCGGCCGCAGGGGCCGGGGGGGCGGGATGCGGCTCGGGGAGCGGGGATCCGGCCCGGGGGGCGTGGCCGGCCGGGGGGGCGGGATGCGGCCCGGGGGGGGCGGCCGCAGGGGCCGGGGGCGCAGGGGTCCGGGTAGCGGCAGAATAGGGGTCCTCGTCCTCTGGCTGAAACTCGCCCGGCATGGGCGGCTCATCGGCAAAGAAGGGGTCCTGCTCTTCCTCCGGCGTAAAGTCGTTCGTGCTCCAGACTGGCGGGCGGGGGCGCTCATCAGCCGGGGTAATGACGTCAATTTCGGTGCTGAGCTGGTCCACCAGAATCTTGGGGTCGCCGCCCTTTGCGTCCACTTTGCCGGTCACGCGCACCAACTGATCCACGCTGATCACATCTTTGAAGCTGGCCCACGTGCGCGGAAACAGCACCATCTCAACGTGGCCCTGCAAGTCTTCCATGCTCACGAAGCCCATGGGCTTGCCGGCGCGGGTCTGGTACGGGCGTATGTGGGTAATCAGCCCGGCGAGGGTGACGCTCTGACCATCCAGCCCCTCGTTGAGGTCGCCGCTGAAATGGGTGACCACCCGGTTGAGGTCGTTGAGGATGGGCGCCAGCGGGTGCTCGGAGACGTACAGGCCGAGCAGTTCTTTTTCCCAGTTGAGCTGTTCGCGGCGGGAGATGTCGGAGGTGGCCCCCGATAGCAACAATCGGGGGCTGATCGCCACGGCGTCCACCAGCCCGCTGCTGCCGTCAAACAGGCTGAGCTGGCCGATTTCGGCGGCCTTGAAGTGGGCGGTGCTCACCCCCATAATGCGGTCGAGCGCGTCCAGCAGGGCCACCCGCTTGCCAAAGTGGTTGAGCGCGCCGACTTTGATCAGGCATTCCAGGGCGCGCTTGCCCACCAGCCGCAGGTCCACCCGGCGGGCAAATCCGTCCAGCGAGGCAAAGCGCCCACCGGCCGTCCGCGCGCGCAGGATCTCGTTCACCGGCCCCTCGCCGACGTTTTTGATGGCGCCGAGGCCGTAGCGGATGGAGGTGTGGGGAGTGGGGGTTGGAGATTGGGGATTGGAGATTGGAGATTTGGGAGTGGGGGTTGGGGGTCGGTCTTCGATGGTGAAGTCGAGGCCGCTGCTGTTAACGTCCGGCGGCAGCACTTCGATGCCCATGCGGCGGCAGTCGGCGATGTACACCGCCACTTTGGCGGTGTCGTTCCTGGAGACCGAGAGCAAGGCGGTCATGTACTCGGCCGGATAGTTGGCCTTGAGGTAGGCGGTCTGCACGGTGATGACCGCGTAGTCGGCAGCGTGCCCCTTGGGGAAGCCGTAGCGGGCAAAGGCCTCCCAGTCGTCGAAGATGGCGTTGGCTACCTCGTCCGGGATGTTCTTTTGCCGGGCGCCGCTCAGGAAGCGTTCGCGCTGCTTGAGCAGTTCCGCCTCTTTTTTCTTGGCCACCGACTTGCGCAAGATGTCGGCCTCGGAGGCGGTATAGCCGGAGAGTTGCATGGCCGTGTACATGATCTGCTCCTGGTACACGGTTATGCCGTAGGTCTCCTGCAGGATTGGCTCCAGCAGGGGGTGCCGGTAAGCGACTCGCTCCTCCCCGTGCATGCGGTGGATGTAGCTGGGGATGAACTCCATCGGGCCGGGACGGTACAGCGCCACCATGGCGGTGATGTGTTCCAGACGGGTAGGCTTCATCTCGGTCAGATAGCGGCGCATGCCCTGGCCTTCCACCTGAAACACGCCGGCCACCTCGCCGCTGCCCAGCAGCTCGTAGGTGCGAGGGTCGTCGAGCGGGATGGTATCAATGTTCAGGCTGACGCCGTGCCGCGCCTTGATCAGCGCGCAGGCGCGGGCCATGATGGTCAGCGTGGCCAGGCCCAGAAAATCCACCTTGAGCAAGCCCAGGCTGTCGAGAATTTCCATCTCGAACTGGGTAATCGCGCCGATCGGGCTGTCATCGCCGTTGCCTTTGGTGGGGCGGTGCAGCGGAATGTACTCGGTGATGGGCCGGTCGGTGATCACCACCCCGGCGGCGTGGGTGCCGGCGCTGCGCGCTACTCCTTCCAGCCGGGCGGCGGTATCTACCATCTGCTTGATGTAGTCGGCGCCCGCGTAGGCCTCCTTGAAGGCTACCACTTCTTCCAGCGCCTGCGGAATGGTGACCGGCTTGCCGGGGATGTTGGGCAGCAGTTTGGCCACCCGGTCCACTTCCGGCAGGGGAATGTCCATCACCCGGCCCACGTCACGAATGGCGGCGCGGGCGCCAAGGGTGCCAAAGGTGATGATCTGGGCGACCTTGTCCTCGCCGTATTTCTGGCGGGTGTATTCCATCAGCCGGTAGCGCAGGTCGTCTTGAAAGTCGAGGTCAATATCCGGCATGGAAACGCGCCCCGGATTGAGGAAGCGCTCGAAGATCAGGCCGTGCTGGA
>CAYZNA010000003.1:0-25911 GCA_964478665.1 uncultured Anaerolineales bacterium | reverse complement strand
GGGGTCCACCAGCGTGATGGCCAGGCAATAGCTGACCAGCGAGCCGGCCGCCGAGCCTCGGGCGTTGTACCAGATGCCCTGCTCGCGGGCAAAGCGGCACAGGTCCCACACGATCAAAAAGTAGGTGTCGAACCCCATCTGGTGGATGACGCCCAGCTCGTATTCGATGCGTTCGCGCAGCACCGGATCGCTCTCTGCACGCGGGCCATAGCGCGCCCGCAGGCCGTTCTCGCACAGTTCGCGCAAATAGCCCTCCGGGGTGTAGCCGGACGGCGGGTCGAAGCGGGGCAGGTGGTAGCCCTCGTTTTCCAGGTCCACCGCGCAGCGTTCGGCGATGGCCAGGGTGTTTTCGATGGCGCCCGGCACCTCCCCAAAGATGCGGCGCATCTCCTCCGGGGAGCGCAGGTAATACGAGTTGTCCGTCAGCCGCAGCCGGTCAGACTGCGAGAGCAGCGAACCGGTCTGGATGCACAGCAGCACGTCGTGCAGGTTGAAGTCGGAGGAGCGGATGTAGTGAACGTCGTTGGCGGCCACGAAGTTGGCGGCGTAGCGCGGGCCAAGCTCCAGCAGCAGCTTGTTCACCCGGCGCAGGTCGGGGATGTCGTGATCCTGCAACTCGAAGAAGAATCGCTCGCGGCCAAAGACGCTGTAGTAGTAATCGAGCAAGTCCCGCGCCTTCTGCGGGTTGTCTTCCAGCAGCGCGCGCGGCACCTCGGAGGCCATGCAGCCGGTGGTGCAGATCACCCCCCCGGCGTGCACCCTCAGAAAATCGTGGTCAACGCGCGGCTTATAGTAGAAGCCCTCCAACTGGCTCTGAGAGGCGATCTTGAGCAAATTCTGGTATCCGGTCTGGTTTTCGGCCAGCAGCAGCAGGTGGAAGGCTTTGCTATCGTATTGCGGGTCGCGGTCGGTCATGCCGCGCGGGGCCATATAGGCTTCCATCCCGATGATGGGCTTGATCCCCTCCCTCAGGCAGGCCCGGTAGAACTCGATCACGCCGAACATGGCGCCGTGGTCGGTGAGGGCCAGGGCCGGCATGCCCAGCCGCCCGGCCTCGGCCGCCATGTCTTTCACGTTGCACAGGCCATCAAGCAGCGAGTATTGGGAGTGGCAGTGGAGGTGAACGAAGCTCATGGGTCGGGATAGCCTGATTGGCGTTGAACGTTGAACGTTGGAACGTTGAACGTTGGAACGTTGGAACGTTGAACGTTAAACTGCTCAGAGGCGGCGGGTTGGGGGAATTATAGCATTTCTGAGGGCCGCTGCTGCTTAGAATCGAGTGGGCGTAGGGCAGCAAAACGCTCTCTCTTCGGCCCGGGTTGTGCGCCCGGGTTCGAGTCGTGCAGGCCCTCAGTGGGCGGCAAGGTCCACAGATACCCCGCGGCGGGCAGGCCGGATCAGGGTCTCGTGCAGGTCCAGATACAGGATCAGGGCGAAGCCGGCGACGAAGATCACCAACCAGGGCACGGTGGCCCACAGTTGCATGCGCGCGCCCAGCGCCAGCGCAGCCAGAGAGTAGGCCAGAAAGCCGGCCTCCAGCGCCACGGTCAGGGCCGGGGTGGCCGCGCGGTGACCGGCAGCCGGGGCGCCCGCAGCGCCGAACTTGGGCGTGCGCACGAACTCGCCCGGCCGGCCGCTGATCGCCCCACCGAAGGCCTGCAAGATAGAAAGGCTGACGGACGGCGCCAGGCCGATGCTGATCAAAAACAGCGCCGGAACGTAAGCCAGCCGGCCGGGCCAGTCCCGGTACAGCTCGCGCTGGGAGGCAAGGAAGAGCGCCGGCTGCACCAGCGTGAACAGCCACAGCCAGCCGAGCACGTTCAACGTGCGCACATGCAGTAACATCAACGGCGGCATGAGCAGGATGATGGCCAGCGTGAGCGGCTGGACCAGATAGGCGCTCAGATGCAGCAATCCCGCCGCGCGCCGGGCCAGGCCCACCGGCGCGCGCGCCAGTTGCGGCCCGTCTTTTAGCAGGCATTGCACCGAACCCTTCGCCCAGCGGGCGTTCTGCGAGCGCAGCGCGCCGGGCACCGGGGGCAGCTCCGAGGGGCACACCACCTCCGGCAGATACAGAAACTGCCAGCCGGCCAGTTGCGCCCGGTAGCTCAGGTCCAGATCCTCGCACAGGGTATCGGCCTGCCAGCCGCCGCTGGTTTCCACGCAGGAGCGGCGCCACACGCCGGCCGAACCGTTGAAGTTCATGAACAGGCCGGCGCGGTTGCGGGCGAACTGCTCCACCACGAAGTGGCCGTCCAGCGCCAGGGCCTGGGCGCGGGTGAGCAAGCCGGCCTCCCGGTTGAGGTAGCCCCAGCGCGCCTGAACCATGCCCAGTTCCGGGCGGGCCAGCAGGTGGGGCAGGGTACGGCGCAGGAAATCGGGCGGAGGCACAAAATCGGCGTCGAAGATGGCGAGGAATTCTCCCGTGGCCTGGCGCAGGCCGGCTGCCAGCGCGCCGGCCTTGTAGCCGGTGCGATCGCGACGGTGCAGCACCCGCACCCGCCGGGCGCACTCCGGCCGGGCGGCCAGCCAGGCCCGCACCCCTGCCGTCGAGCCGTCGGTCGAGTCATCCGACAACTGAATTTCGAGCAGGTCTGGCGGGTAATCCAGCGCGCACGCCGCCGCCAGCAACCGGTAGACCACTGCGCTTTCGTTGTACACCGGCAACTGCACGGTGACACACGGCCAGCGGTGCGGTGCGGGCGGGCGCGCCGCAGGCCGGCGCCGGTGCCTCCAGAACAGCCAGAGCAGCGCCATGCTGGCAACCGCGTAGGAGGCCGTCCACAACACAATGATGTGGTAGATCAGCCGCAACAGGGTCAGCATAAGTTTGAGTCAGGGGGCGGGGTCAGACGCAGGGGAAGTGTCCACCAGCGGAGCCTGCGGGGGCAGAATCTGCTTGAGCCGTTTCTCCAGCTCGCGGCGGGGGAGCAGCACCCGCCGCCCGCAGCCCTCGCACTTCAGGCCAATATCGGCCCCCAGACGGACCACCACCCAGTCCGTGCTGCCGCAGGGGTGGGGTTTGCGCAGGCGCACGCGCTGATTAAGAGAGAACGGGATGGGCATGGGAGCTGCCGGGATGTGGCAGGGGCAAAAGCGGGGAGCAGGCTGTGAAGAATGTCGTGCCGGGCCGGGGGAGCCAGGCGCTTTTCCTTCGGCCCGGGGGACCGGCTGAGCAGTCACGTTGCCGGGCATTATACCACCCGGCACGTGGGAGCACCCTGCTGCGCGTCGTGTGCACGCAAAGGTTGTCAGAAGGACCCCCACAATTGGGGTGTGCGGCATGACCGAAATACGCAAACACATTGCTGACATGTTTTGCCGGCTGGTAGTGCGCCACGCAGCAGAGCGGAGTGGCGCGGGAGCCGACTGGTAGTGCGCCACGCAGCAGAGCGGAGCGGCGCAGGAGCCGGCTGGTAGTGCGCCACGCAGCAGAACGGAGCGGCGCAGGAGCACTCTGTTGCACGCCGTGCTCCACTACCATGCTCCACTACCAGCGGACGGCCTACGTGCTATAATCTGCACTGACCCTGGACACCACCCACCTATGTTCTCCGGCCTTACCCTGCCCCTGCTGATCTCACGCGCCCTCACGCTGGTGATTGCCTTCACCGTGCACGAATTCGCGCACGCCTGGGCGGCGGAACAACAGGGCGACCCGACCGCGCGCCTGCAGGGGCGGCTGACCCTCAACCCGCTGACACACCTGGACCCGCTCGGGTCGCTGCTGCTGATTGTCGCCGGCTTCGGATGGGCCAAACCGGTGCCCTTCAACCCCTACAACCTGCGCAGCGGCCCGCGCACCGGGACGGCCATTGTGGCTGCCGCCGGGCCGTTCTCCAATCTGGCCCTGGCGCTGCTGGCGGCCATCCCCTTCAAGTTTGGCCTGGTCACCCTGAGCGAGGCGCTCGCCGCCGGGCGCCTGCTGCCCTCCGCCTCCAACTTTCTGCTGGAGTTCATCTGGATCAACCTGATCCTGCTATTCTTCAATCTGATCCCGCTGCCGCCGCTGGACGGCCACAAGATCGCCGTGGGGCTGCTGCCCGATCCGTGGGCACAGCCGCTGGAGCGCCTGACCCCCTACGGGCCGATGATACTGATGCTGGTAATCTTTGTCGGCCCCATGCTCCGCCTGGACGTGGTCAGAATGTTGATTGTGCCGCCCACCAATCTACTGTTTTTACTGCTGGTGGGTTAACCCGACCCCGACCGGCCTGCCGTGTTTCTTGCGCGCCTGCTTTCCGCCCCCCTCTACCGCGCCGGCCAGTTTGCCTCGCAACTCTCGGCCCGCCTGACCCCGGAAGATCACGCGCTGATAGCCCGCACGCTGCCTGCGCCCCTGCTGGCCCTCTTCCATCACATGAGTCCGGGCGATCAGGCCCATAGCCTGCGGGTGTTGCGCGCGCTGCAGGCCGCCGGATGGGACAGGCCCGAGCTGTTGCAGGCGGCCCTGTTGCACGACGTGGGCAAGACCGTCGCCCCGCCCACGCTGTGGGGCCGGGCGCTGGTCGTGCTGGCCCGATGGCTGGCCCCCGATACCTTCGGCAATCGGGGGCTGGCCCCCGCAGCCACCCGGCGCCGGGGAGGGGGATCCCCCTCCGGGTGGCGCAGGCCGTTTGTCGTCGCCGAGCAGCACCCCGCGTGGGGCGCCACGCTGGCCGCCCGCGCCGGCGCCGCCCCGCTGACCGTGGCCCTCATCCGCCATCACCAGAGCACCACGGTCGGCATGCAGGACGCAACGGCCGCCCGGCTGCTGGAACACCTGCAAAAGGCCGACGCCAGCAACTAACCGCCAGCCGCCAGCCGCCATGATCCAGATCACCATTATCGGCCTCGGGCGCATCGGCGCCTCCATGGGACTGGCGCTGCGCCGCAACGCGGGCGCCAACTTTACCGTGGTCGGCCACGATCGGGAGCCAACCGCCGCCGGCCACGCCGAGCGCGCAGGCGCGGTCTCGCGCGTTGAGTGGAACCTGCCGCGCGCCTGCGAGGCCGCCGATGTGCTGCTGCTGGCCCTGCCGCTCAACGAAATCCGCGAGACCCTCGCGCTGGCGGCTCCGCACTTGAAATCCGGCGCGGTGGCGCTGGATACCGCCCCACTCAAACTCCCGGTCCTGCAGTGGGCGGCGGAACTGCTGCCAGACGGGCGCTATTTTGTCGGCGCCAACCCGCTGCTCAACCCGGAGCGGCTGCACGATTGGGAGAACGGCCCGGCCGCGGCGCGCGCCGACCTGTTCGAGGGCGGGCTGCTGGCCCTGATCCCCCCGCGCGAGGCGCCGCCGGAGGCGCTGAAGCTGGGCCACGATCTGGCCTATCTGCTGGGGGCGGCGCCCTTTTTTCTGGAGCCGGCCGAGCACGATAGCCTGATGGCCAGCGCCGACGCCCTGCCCGGCCTGCTGGCGGTGGCCCTGATCCGCGCCGCCACCGCCTCCCCCGGCTGGCGCGACATCCGCCGCCTGGCCGACCGGACCTTTGCCACCGCCAGCGCCGCCGCCACGCTGCGCTCCCCGGCCGCCCTGCGCGCTGCCCTGATGCTCAACCGCGAGAACAGCCTGCGCGCCCTGGATGCCGCGCTGGCCGAGCTGGCCGCGCTGCGGGAGGCCATCGCCGGGGCGGGGGACGACTCGGGGCCGGCGCTGGATGCCCTGCTTGGCGAGGCCGCCGAGAAGCGCGAGCGCTGGCGGCAGGACCGGCAGGAGTCCAACTGGCAGACCGCCCGCGAGCCGGAGATTGAGCTGCCCACCGCCGCCCAGGTGCTGGGGCAATCGGTCGGACTGGGGGAGGTGCTGCGCAGGCGGGAGCTGGCCAGGCGGAAGAAGTAGGGATGGCCGCGTACTATTGCTACATTCTTGAGTGCGCCGACGGCACATATTACACCGGCTGGACCACCGACGTGCAGCGCCGGGTGAAGCAACACAACGCCGGGCGCGGGGCGCGCTACACCCGCGCGCGCCGCTCGGTGCGCCTGGCTTACAGCGAACCCCAGCCGGACCGGGCCAGCGCCATGCGCCGGGAAAACGCGCTCAAAGGGTACTCGCGCCGCCAAAAGCAGACGCTGATCAAACGCGAGTCACAGGAATAGCCTGCACCACGGAGAAAACGCCCATGTCCACAAAAACCCGATGGATCGAGCAAGAACTGGCCGGGCTGAAAGAGACCGGGCTGTACAACACCATCCGCACGCTGTCCTCGCCGCAGGGGGCGTGGCTGACGGTGGATGGCAGGCGCGCGCTCAACTTTTGCTCCAATAATTACCTCGGCCTGGCCAACCACCCAAAGCTGGTGGAGGCGGCCACAGAGGCAGTGAAGAAGTACGGCGTGGGGCCGGGGGCAGTGCGCACCATCGCCGGCACCATGAGCCTGCACCGTGAACTGGAAGAGCGGCTGGCGCAGTTCAAGGGCGTGCCGGCTGCCATCACCTTCCAGTCCGGCTTCAACGCCAACACCGCCACCATCCCGGCGCTGGCCGGCAAGGAAGATGTGATCTTCTCCGACCGGCTGAACCACGCCAGCATCATTGACGGCTGCCGGCTGTCCGGGGGTAAGATCGTGGCCTACGATCATTGCGACGCGGATCACCTGCGGGCCACGCTGAAGGAACACCTGCCCAACTACCGCCGGGGTCTGGTGATCACCGACGGCGTCTTCAGCATGGATGGCGACATCGCCCCGCTGGACCGGATTCACGCCGTATGTCAGGAATTTGACGTGCTGCTGATGGTGGACGACGCCCACGGCGAGGGCGTGCTGGGCCGGGGCGGGCGCGGCATTGTGGACCGCTTTGGCCTGCACGGCAAGGTGGATGTGGAGGTGGGCACCTTCTCCAAGGCCTTCGGCGTGGTGGGTGGTGCGGTGGCCGGCAACCCCTCGGTGGTGGAGTGGCTCAGCCAGCGCGGGCGGCCCTTCCTCTTTTCCTCGGCCATGACCGTGCCGGACACCGCTGCCTGCCTGGCAGCGGTGGACCTGCTGGAGCAGTCCACCGAATTGGTGGACAGGTTGTGGGAAAACGGGCACTATTTCAAGGCCGAGATGCAACGCCTGGGCTTCGACACCGGCGCCAGCGAAACCCCCATCACTCCGGTGATGCTGGGCGAGGCGCCATTGGCGCAGCAATTCAGCCGCCGGCTGTTCGAGGCGGGCGTGTTCGCCATGTCCATTGGCTACCCCACCGTGCCGCAGGGCAAGGCCCGCATCCGGGTGATGATCTCGGCCGCCCACAGCCGGGAAGACCTGGATGCCGGGCTGGAGGCCTTTGCGCGGGTGGGGAGCGAGCTGGGGGTGGTGAGGGGGTAAGGGTGACTCTCAATCAAGTTAAGGAACGCCTCGTCAGCATCGTGGATGTTTTGCCGCCGGACAAGGCGCAGTTGCTCCTCAACTTCGCAGACTTTCTCAAACAGCAACTCCAGGCCGAGGTCAGGTCGCCCCAGCCGCCTGTGCCCGAAGCCGAATGGGACGAGTGGGATCGCGCCATCATGCCCCTTCGGTTCCCCTCCGCGATTTTCCCCACCCGCCTGCGGGGCGGGGGCCTCTTCAACCTGCTCTCTCACGTGGCCGGCGGCCAGACCTTCTGGCAGCTCATGCGCCCGCTGCTCAACGATGCCCGGCGCGAGCTGCTGGACTTGCCGCCCACGCCGCTGCTGGGGCCATTCATGGACATGCTGCGACAGGGGCTGCCGGTGCTGTACGGCTACAGCCCCTCGGTGCTGCCCAAACCGCCGGATTGGGCCGGCTGCCTGCACGTGGTCGGCTACTGGTTCCTCGACGAGCCGGATTGGACCCCGCCGCCCGCGCTGGCCGATTTCCTCGCCGCCGGGCCGCCGCCGGTGTACATCGGCTTTGGCAGCATGGCCGACCGCGACCCGGCCCACACCACCGAGATCGTGCTGGCGGCGCTGGAGCAGTCCGGGCAGCGTGGCCTGCTGCTGACCGGCTGGGCCGGGCCTGGCCCCCGATTGCCCCTATCGGGGGCTGGCGGCGAGCGACCTGCCCGAGTGGGCCTTCAAGGTGGAGCAGGCCCCCCACGGCTGGCTGTTCCCGCGTGTGGCGGCGGTGGTGCACCACGGCGGGGCGGGGACCACCGCCGCCGGGCTGCGCGCCGGTCGCCCGACGGTCGTCGTGCCGTTCTTCGCCGACCAGCCCTTCTGGGGAGACCGGGTGCACGCCCTCGGCGTGGGGCCGCGCCCCATCCCGCGCAAGGAACTTACCGCCGAGCGGCTGGCGGCGGCCATCCGGCAGGCGGCCGGGGCCGAGGGCCTGCGGGCGCGGGCCGCCGCCCTCGGCGCGCGCATCCGCGCCGAGGACGGGGTGGGGCAGGCGGTGAGGGTGGTGGAGGGGTATCTGCGGCGGTAACAGACGTCAAAATCGAAGGTCACGTAGTCAGCGCCGAGCAGTGTCATGGCGACGCCTCCCACAATGACAGTGTCGGTGTGGGCTTGCGCAATGACCCTGACCAGTGCGTGATAGGGTGATTCAGGGGACCGGGTCAACGGATCTCCTGTCAGCGTTCTTCTGCTTTTGATATGCCTCTCGCAATCAACACCGACCGGAGCATGGCTTCCATTTGCGCCAGCCGCCGGGAAGGAGTGAGCGTGAGGCCGTGACGCAAGTTGCGCAGGTCCACCCCCCACGCTTCGGCCTCGGCCAGTGTTTGTGCCCGCCAGCCCTGACCCTGCGGCGTGTGCCCGGGTGATTCCACGGGCGCCCCTCTGGCCGGGGTGCGGTTTCCCTGCGGATTCGGTCTGTCCATCTGGATCGTCGCTCCGCCAGCAGTATAGCCCCTTCCCCGGCCGGTCGCAAGGCGAGCGGGAGGCGGCGGGCGCAGAATCAAAGCCGCCCCTTTCGAGGCGGCCGGGAAGATTAGCGGGTGCGGACCCGTCAGGCTTGCTCGGCGCCGGCCAGTCGTCGGCGAGTCGAGTTGCGCGAGTTGCATCCACGTATTCTCCGGTCTCAGCGGGAACACGGTGTTGTTTGCCTCCCCGAATCAGTGCTCAGTCATCAGTGAATTGTGGCGATTGGAGATTGACTCGGTTTGGGTGTGACGGTATGATTACGCCAGATCGGGTGAGATCGTATAGGAGAGTCCACGGTGACTGCTCAAACGGCTACTATTCAAATCCCGCAAACACTGTACCGCCGCCTCGAACGGATGGCGCAATTGACGCGCCACTCGCTGGAAGAAGTGGTGACGCGAACGCTCGAGTCCAGCGTGCCCTCCCTGCCCGAAAGTATGCCCGAAGAGATGCGAAACGACTTGCTGGCATTGGAGGGCCTGAGCGACGACAGCCTGTGGCAGGTCGCCCGCAGTCAAGTCGGCGCCGAAAGGCACGAGCAACACAGCGAGCTATTGGCAAAGAACCGCGCTGGAACGCTGACCGAGGCCGAGCGAGAGCATCTCACTTGGTATCGCACGGAAGCCGATCAACTCATGCTCCGCAAAGCCTACGCCTATGCCCTCCTTAAGTGGCGGGGCCATCGTCTGCCGACACTCGCTGAGTTGGAAGCCCAATCGTGACTTCCTACGTCCCTGTCGAACTTCGACAACAAGTCCGGGCCGACGCTGGACGTCGGTGCGGCTACTGCCGCAGTTCCGAATTGCTCACGGGAACACCGCTTGAATTTGACCACATTATCCCGGAGGCCGCTGGCGGACTGACCGTTCGCGAAAACCTCTGGCTGGCCTGTCACCGCTGCAACGAATTCAAGGGCGATCGGACTGCCGCGAATGACCCGGAAGCGGGTGAACTGGTCGCGTTATTCAACCCTCGCGCTCAACTCTGGCGCGACCATTTCAAGTGGAGTCCCGACGGCACGCAGATCGTCGGCCTCACTCCCTGCGGGCGAGCAACCGTGGCTGCCCTGCGTCTCAACAACGAGTACGTTGTCGAAGCCCGGCGGTATTGGGCAGAAGGCGGATGGCATCCGCCGAGTGAGTAGCGCTACCCCCCCTGAATGACCAGTTTGCGCAGCCCGGCAGCCTGCAACAGGTAGCACAGCCCCACCATCCCCCCGGCCCACAGCGCCTGCGCCAGCAGCGCCCCCCACAGCGCCGGCCCGCTCACCAACCCGAGATAGACCTCCACCGGGGTGTTGACCATGCTCGGGAAGGGGGTAAAGCGAGCCAGCGCGGCCAGCCAGTCCGGGAAAAAGGCTACCGGGACCAGGAATCCGGAAAGCACATTGGACACGCCCCACCCCAGGCGCCCGATACCCACCGCGTCGCGGGTCCATAGCGCCGTCAGGCTGATGGCGTAACGGTAAGCAAAGCTGGTGAGCAAGCCCAGCAGCATCGAGATTGGCAGGGCCAGCCAGTGGACCAGGTCCGGCGGCAGATTGATGCCGTACATTACCCCGAAGATGGCGATAATGGGCACGCCGCGCCATAGAACCTGCACCAGCGCCCGGCCCACGTCCTGCCACCACCACCAGCCAAACAGGTCCACCGGGCGAATGAGGGTGGTGCTAATGTCGCCGCTGCGAATGGCCCGGATCAGGTCCCACCAGCCGAACATCATCATAAACGAGAGGAAGGCCTGCGAGAGCGCGGTATAGGTGATGGCGTCGCGCAGCGTGTAGCCGGCCTCGCTGGCCCGCGCCGCAAACAGGCTGATCATCAGCGAGGCGCGCAGGATGCCAAAGAACAGGTTGGTGAAAAAGCCGGCAATGTTCGCCGTGCGATAGGTAAACTGGCGTTGCAGCGACTTGCGGGCAAGTTCGAGGGCGAGGCGCATGAAGCAGACGGAGCGGGCGAGGGCCGGGGGTTATAGCAGTTCTTCGCCGGTGATGAGGTCTTTGTAAGTCTGGCGGCGGCGAATCAGGTGGGCCTCGCCGCCGTCAACCATCACCTCCGCCGGCAGGGGGTGGCTGTTGTAGTTGGAGGCCATGGTCATGCCGTAGGCGCCGGCGTTGAGCACTGCCAGTCGGTCGCCGCGTTGCAGGTCAGCCGGCAGGTCGGCGGCGTGAGACAGGTAATCGGCGGATTCGCAAATTGGGCCGGCCACGGCGGAGGGGAGATCAGGGATTGGAGACACCTGCACTCCCCGGCACCCCCCGGCACCTGTGTCCGGGGCAGGTGTGCGTCCGGGGCAGGTGTGCGTGCGGTGCAAGTGTTGGAGATTGAGGGGGAGGATGGCGTGGGTTGCCCCGTACAGCGCGGGGCGCAGCAGAACGTTCATGCCGCCATCCACGATTATGGTGCGGATGTCCCCGGCCTGCTTGACCGCCAGCACGCGGACCACCAGCGCCCCGGCGTCGGCCACCAGAAAGCGCCCCGGTTCGAGCTGGACTTGCAGGTGAGCGGCGTCGGGCCGCCGCAACCGCTCCACGATGGGCGCAGCAAAGGCCTCGATGGGCGGGTAGTTGTCTTGCGGGCTGTAGGGGACGGGGAAGCCGCCGCCGATGTCCAGCATGCTGATGGCCGGCAAATGGCGGATCAACGCCAGCCCGGCCTCGATAGCTTGTAGGGTCTCCTCCGGGCGCGGAATCTGCGAGCCAATGTGCAGGTGCAGCCCGTGCAGGCGCAGGGCCGGGTAGGCCGCGGGGCGTCGCAGGATAGCGCCGGCCCCTTCCGCCGGGAAGCCGAATTTGTCCCCGGCGGCGCCGGTGCGGATGTGGCGATGGGTGTGGGCGGCCACGTCCGGGTTCAGTCGCAGGGCGACCTGCGGCCAGCAGGCGCGCTCTCCTGCCAGCCGGTTCAGCACGGCCAGCTCTTCGCTAGTTTCGGCGTTGATCCAGCCCACACCGCTGTCGAGGGCGCCGGCCAATTCGGAGTCGGTCTTGCCCACACCGGCGAAGGCAATGGTGGACGGGTCGGCGCCGGCCTGCAAGGCGCGGAACAACTCGCCGCCGGAAACTACGTCGAAGCCGGCACCCCGTTCCCGCAACAGGCGCAAGACGGCCAGGTTGCCGTTGGCCTTCAAGGCATACTTGATGGCCGGGCGCAATGGCGCGAAGGCGTCCACCAGGCGCCGGTAGTTGGCGCAGATGGCAGCAGCCGAGTACACATAGAGCGGCGTGCCGTGCTGTTCGGCCAGGGCCGCCAGGGGCAACCCATCGCAGCACAGGGTCTGGCTTTGATAAGTGAAGGACATAAGCCGGTCTCCGCGGACGTGGTGGATGGGGGCCATTATCGCAGATTCCCGGCTTTGTTGGCGGGTAGACGAATCCAACCCGGCGTGCTATACTTACAAGCATCTCCCGCTCCGGCGGGAGAAATTCTGTCCGCACGCAGCGGAATCAAGCACGCGGCCCGACCGGGCGGGGCGTGCCGGGCTGGCCAGCCCGGCTCCCGCCGGAATGACGGTCGCGGAAGTAGAACGCACAGGAGGTTCCTCAATGGCCGTCGTAAGTTTAAAAGCACTGCTCGAAACGGGCGTCCACTTCGGGCACCGCACCCGCAAGTGGAACCCGCTCATGAAGCCCTACATCTTCACCGAGCGCAACGGCATTCACATCATTGACCTGCAACAGACCGTCGCGGCGCTGGGGCGGGTTCACAGTCTGGTGCGCGATACCGTGTCGAAGAGCGGCACGGTGTTGTTCGTGGGCACCAAACGCCAGGCGCAGGAGTCCATCGAAAGCGAAGCGCTACGCTGCGAGATGCCCTACGTCAACCAGCGCTGGCTGGGCGGCACCCTGACCAACTGGAAGACCATCCGCGAGCGCATCCAGGAACTGAAGAGGCTGGAAGAACGCCGGGGCAAGGGAGAGTTCGAGAAACTCATCAAAAAAGAAGGTCTGTTGCTGGAGCGCAAGATCGAACGTCTGACGACTCGCCTGGGCGGTATTCGCGACATGTCCCGGCTGCCCGAGTTGTTGTTCGTGGTAGACGTGCGCCGCGAAGAGACTGCCATCCACGAGGCCAACATCCTCGCAATTCCGGTCATTGCCGTGGTGGACACCAACTGCAACCCCTCCGGCGTGGACTATGTCATACCGGCCAACGACGACGCCATCCGGGCCATCAAACTGCTCACTGCCCGCGTGGCCGATGCCGTGGTTGAAGGTCGCCTGCTGCGCAAGGACGAGGAGCAGGTGGACGCTGCCCCCGGCGCCGGCTTCGTGGAACCGGAGATGGCCGAGGCGGCCTTGCGCGGCCCCAGCACCCTGGCCAAGCTGGATAGCGGCGAGCTGCACTTCGAGGACCAGGGCGACCTGAGTAAAGCCATGACCGCCTCCGAGGCAGTGGAGGCCGCCCAGTTGGCGGCGGCCAGCGAGGGCGAGCTGAAGAGCGAAGGCGAAGCATAGGTATGGCAATCACTGCACAGCAAGTAAAGGAACTGCGCCAGGAGACCAGTGCCCCGGTGCTGGACTGCAAAAAGGCGCTGGAAGCCAGCAACGGCGATTTCCAGGCGGCGGTCGCCTGGCTGCGCGAGAAGGGCCTGTCCAAAGCGGCCAGGAAGGCCGGTCGCGCCACCAATAGTGGCATGCTGGAGTTGTATTCCCACGGCGAGGGCCGGGTGGGGGTGATGGTCGAGGTCAACTGCGAGACCGACTTTGTGGCCCGCACCGAGCAGTTCCGTGATTTTGCGCACGAGATCGCGTTGCAGATTGCGGCCTTCAGCCCGCGCTGGTTGGCCCCGGAGAACGTGCCGGCGCAAGTGGCGGAGGATAAGCGCGCTGCCGCTCGCAGCCGGGCCATTGGAGAGGGCAAGCCGGCCACGGTGGTGGACAGGATTGTCGAAGGGCAACTTCAGAAGTTCTACCAGGAAGTCTGCCTGCTCAAGCAGCCGTACATCCGTGATGACAAGAAGACCATCAACGATCTGTTGCAAGAAACCATCGCTACCATCGGCGAGAACATTACCCTCCGGCGCTTTGTGCGCTGGGAAACGGGCGAAGAAGCCTGAGAAACCTACAAACGGGTCAACGGAGACGTTGACCCGTTTTGATGAATCCGCCTGGCCGCGCGCGGCCGGCTGCACAGGAGGCCTATGGCTGGCTTAAGGTACAGGCGCATGTTGCTCAAGTTGGGCGGCGAGTCGCTGGCCGGCGAGTCTGGCTTCGGGATTGATCCTGTGCGGGCCGACGAACTTGCCGAGCGCGTCCAGGAAGTCCGCGCATTGAATGTGGAGGTGGCGGTGGTGATTGGCGCGGGAAACCTATGGCGCGGCCGTGAAGGCATTGAAAAGGGGATGGAGCGCGCGCAGGCCGACTACATGGGCATGATTGGCACGGTGATGAATGCCCTGGCCCTGCAAGACGCGCTGGAGCGCAGCGGCGTGTTCACCCGCACCCTTTCCGCCATTGAGATGCGCGCCGTGGCCGAGCCGTACATCCGGCGGCGCGCCATCCGGCATCTGGAAAAAGGCCGGGTGGTGATCTTTGGCGGCGGCACCGGCAACCCGTATTTTTCCACCGACACCGCCGGGGCGCTGCGGGCGATGGAAATAGACGCCGACGTGATGATAAAGGCCACCAAAGTGGACGGGGTATACGACGACGACCCCCGGCTCAACCCGGCGGCGCGCAAGTTTGAGCATCTGACCTACATTGATGCCCTTAACCGGCAGCTCAAAGTGATGGACAGCACTGCCGTCTCTTTGTGCATGGACAACAGCCTGCCCATTCACGTGCTTAACCTGTGGCAGATTGATAGTCTGGTCAAAGCAGTGAGGGGCGAGCCGGTCGGCACCATCATCTCGCGCTGAGACCCCTTCACCTGCGTCACGTTTGTTTGATTGCCGCATGAAGTGGTATACTGTCCGCGCAAAGATCACCTACCCCGCTCAGGAGTCCCGGCCGCATGATAAAGGAAGCCCTGCAGGATGCCGAAGAGCGCATGAAAGGCGCCATTCGATCGCTGGAAGAGGATTTCAACGGCATACGCACCGGACGCGCCTCTCCGGCGCTGGTCGAACGGCTGCCGGTGACCTACTACGGCAGCCCCACCCCCCTGATGCAGCTCGCCACCATTGCTGCCCCTGAACCCCGCCTGTTGACCATCCGGCCCTTTGACGCCTCCTCTCTCAAAGAAATCGAGCGCGCCATCCTGGCCTCCGACCTCGGCCTGACCCCGAACAACGACGGCAAGCTGATCCGTCTCAATATTCCCACCCTGACCGAAGAACGTCGCAGAGACCTGGTCAAGGTGGTACACCACCGTATGGAAGATGCCCGGGTGGCAGTGCGCAACGTCCGGCGGGATACCCACAACGACCTGCGCGATTTTGAGAAGGAAAAGCTGATCTCCGAAGACGAATTGAAACGCGGCGAAGCCGACCTGCAGAAGCTGACTGACCGGTACACCGGCCAGATTGATGAGATCGGCGCTCGCAAAGAGGCTGAGGTCCTCGAAGTCTGAACACAGCAAGTCGCGAGGCGGATCGCCTTTCCGCAGGCTGAATGCGCAATCCGCGGCCCCAGTCCATGCCCGTTAACGGCGAGCTTCCCCTTCCTCAACGCCTCCCGACCCATGTGGCGATTATCATGGACGGGAACGGCCGCTGGGCCAGCGCCCGCGGCTTGCCGCGCCTGGCCGGCCACCGCGCTGGCACCGAGAACGTGCGCCGCATTATCCGCGCCTGCGTGGAATTTGGCATCCAGTACCTGACCATCTACGCCTTCTCCACCGAAAACTGGGGGCGGCCCGAAGACGAGGTCAAGGGCTTGATGAACATCTTTGAGGATGTCATTGACCGCGAACTGGCGGAACTGCACCGCGAGGGTGTTCAGTTGCGTCACATTGGCCAGTTGGACGGAATCCGGCCTACCTTTCAGGAAAAAGTCCGGCGCGCCATTGAGTTGACCCGAAACAACCGGCGACTCATCTTGAACATCGCCTTTAACTACGGCGGGCGGGCTGAGATTGTGCACGCTGTTCAGCGACTGATGGCAGACGGGCTGAAGCCAGAGGATGTGACCGAAGAACTGATTGGCCAGTATCTGGACACCGCCGGGCAACCGGATCCCGATCTGATTATCCGCACCTCCGGCGAACTGCGCGTGAGCAACTTCCTTGTCTGGCAGGGCGCCTATTCCGAACTGTACGTCACGCCCACCTTTTGGCCCGATTTTGATCGCCAGGAACTTCGTCAGGCGCTAATTCACTTTGGCAGCCGAGAACGACGATTCGGCCTCGTCTCGGCGCAGATCACGCCCTAGCCGGCCCACTCTGCCTGTCAGCCAGACAGCGCAAGCGCGCGCTGTCCCATCCCTGTACAGGCGTCTCCACCTCAGCTCGAACCGGATGTTTCGCGACCGCCTGGCCGTCTCCATTTTACTGATCCCGGTAGCCCTGTGGGTTGTTGACATGGGCGGCATGCTGTACACCCTGTGCCTGATGGGCATTTTCGCACTGGCAGGCCGGGAATACGTGCACCTGTTTCGCCGGGGCGGCCTGCGACCGGCTCTGCCGGTGGTAACCGGCGGGGTGGCCGCCCTGATTCTGTTGCGCTACCTGGCCCCTGAGAGCTACCTTTTGCCAACCCTGACTCTGCTGGCAGTGACTGCCCTGGGCTGGCATGTGGTGGATTATGAGCGAGGCGCGCCCGCCTCTGGCACCGATTTCGCGGTTACGCTGGGCGGCGTGGTGTACCTGGGCCTGATGAGCAGCTACTTGATTGCCCTGCGCCAGTTGCCGGATGGGAAGTGGTGGGTGTTGATGGTCTTGCCCGGGGTGTGGATGGTGGACTCTGGCGCTTATACTATCGGGAGCAACTTCGGGCGTCACAAAATGGCCCCACGCCTCAGCCCGCGCAAGACATGGGAGGGCTTTGCCGGCGGTGTAGTCTGGGGCGTTTTCTTTACCGCGCTGTTTTCGGCGGTCTGGCAGGCCGGCGCCGGGCCGGCTTCGCAGGTCACTGCTCTCAACGGAGCGCTGATGGGCGGCGTGCTGGGGCTGGTCACGCCCCTTGGCGATGTGGGCATCAGCATGCTCAAGCGCCAGTTCAGCCTCAAGGACTCCGGCGCTCTGCTGGCCGGTCACGGCGGCGCCCTGGACCGAACCGATTCGTGGATGGTGGCCGCGCTGGTTGGCTACTGGATGGCTGTCTGGTTGACGCGGTGAAGGAGCGCCGGCGAGGGCTGGCCCCCGATAGCGGCAATCGGGGGCTGGCCTCGCGCCGCGCTCCCCACCTGGTCATAAAAGGAGACTGACAAATGCAAGCACAACCCGATCGCAACCTTGCTCTGGAATTGGTGCGCGTCACCGAAGCTGCCGCGCTGGCTGCCGGCCGCTTCATGGGGCGCGGCGACAAAAAAGCCGGCGATCAGGCCGCGGTGGATGCCATGCGCCTGGTGCTGAATACGGTGAGCATGGACGGCATTATTGTGATTGGCGAGGGCGAAAAAGATGAGGCCCCCATGCTGTACAATGGCGAGATGTTGGGCACCGGGGAGCCGCCGGCGGTGGATATCGCTGTGGACCCCATTGACGGAACCCGCCTGCTGGCCCTCGGCCGGGCTAACTCCCTCGCCACCGTGGCGCTGTCCGACCGGGGCACCATGTTCAACCCTGGACCCCTGGTGTACATGAACAAAATCGCAGTCGGCCCGGAGGTGCGCGGCGTGATTGATATCAACGCGCCGGTCGAAGACAACCTGAGGAATATAGCGCGCGCCAGGGGCGCAGATTTAGACGATCTGACGGCAGTGATCCTTGACCGGCCGCGTCACGAGAGCTTGATTGCGGAAGTGCGTAAAACCGGCGCCCGTATCCGCCGGATCACCGATGGCGATGTGGCCGGCGCCCTGATGACGGCCTGGCCGGAGTCCGGCATTGATGTGCTGCTGGGCATCGGCGGCACGCCAGAAGGAGTGATTGCCGCCTGTGCACTCAAGTGTATGGGCGGCGAGATTCAGGGGAAGCTCTACCCGCGCAACGAGGAAGAGGCAGCTCGTGCCCGTGCGCTGGGGTACAATCTGGAACAAACCCTGACAATCAACGATCTTGCCAACTCTGATAACGTGTTCTTTGCCGCCACCGGTATCACCGACGGCGAATTGCTGGACGGGGTAAAATACTTCGGATCCGGGGCGCGCACCCATAGTCTGGTCATGCGCAGCAAGTCCGGCACCGTGCGGCAGGTAACCTCCACGCATCGCTGGGATAAACTGATGAAATACAGCCAGATCACCTACGATATGTGAGCCTTGCCCGGGATGCGGCAGCGCACACCTGACAGGCCTGCTTTGCGAAGACCTGTGGGGTGTGCGCTGCCTCACCCGCAGGGGTGCGCCCCCGCGCGAGTCGAGTCGGGGTTGCAGCCTGACTCCCCGCGTGCTATAATCACTCTATCCGCTCGGATTTCGCCCCCTCCAAGACCCACTGATTCATACAAGATTCAACCTCGGGCACGTCTCCTGAATAAGCGTTATTCCGCCTCTGCGGAGTCTGATCCCCGTCGACGGGCACGCCACGGCGTGGCCATGCCATCCTTGCTACCTCCCGCAGGCCGGTTACACCTGCGGCGGGGAAGGTAGCTCTGCCTCGCAGTTGCTCCTGCCCGGATTCTGCCATTGATCACCCCGGCCGGCGACCGCCGCCCCTTTCACGCCCTGCGCATTGTCGTGGGTGCCAATAGCTTTCAACGACTGCTCCCGCGTCATCCTGCTTGATCGAGAGAAAAACCAATGAACATGACTGAACTTGAGGCCAAGCCTCTGGCCGAACTGCGCAGAATCTCGCGTGATTGGAAGATTCCCGGCAGCGACCGCATGAAGAAAGAGGACCTGATCGTCAGGATTCTGCAGACCAACGCAGAGCGCGAGGGCATGGCCTTGCGCGGCGGCGTGTTGGAAATCATGGAAGATGGTATGGGATTTCTGCGCTCGGATCACTACCTGCCGGGACCGGATAACATCTATGTTTCCCAGAGCCAGATCCGGCGCTTCGGCTTGCGCACCGGCGACATGGTCATCGGCCACGTCCGCTCGCCGAAGGACTCCGAGAAGTACCATGGCCTGCTGCGCGTGGAAGCCATCAACGGGCTGGACCCCGACACTGCCAAGAAGCGCCCCAATTTTGAGCAACTGACGCCCATATTTCCCGAAACTCGTTTCGATCTGGAGACCGACAGGCATACCCTGGCCCCCCGGCTGCTCAACCTGATCGCCCCCATTGGCAAGGGGCAGCGCGGGTTGATCGTCTCTCCGCCCAAAGCCGGCAAGACCACCGTGCTCAAACAGATTGCCAACGCCATCTCGCACAACTACCCGGACGTACATCTCATGGTCGCGTTGATCGGCGAGCGCCCGGAAGAGGTGACCGACATGGACCGCTCGGTGGATGCCGAGGTCATCGCCTCTACCTTCGATGACCCGGTCCAGTCCCACGTGCGCGTGGCCGAGATGGCTCTGGAGCGAGCCAAGCGGCTGGTAGAAGGCGGGCGCGACGTAGCCATCCTGCTCGATTCGATCACCCGCCTGGCGCGCGCCTATAACCTTGTGGTCAACCCCTCCGGGCGCACGCTATCCGGCGGTATTGACCCTGCCGCCCTGTATCCGCCCAAACGCTTCTTTGGCGCAGCCCGCAACATCGAGGAAGGCGGCTCGCTCACCATTGTTGCCACCTGCCTGGTTGACACCGGCAGCCGCATGGACGATGTGGTCTATGAAGAGTTCAAAGGCACCGGCAACATGGAACTGCACCTTTCCCGCAAGCTACAGGAGCGGCGCATCTTCCCGGCCTTCGATATCGAACGTTCCTCCACCCGCCGCGAGGAACTGTTGCTCGGCCCGGATATCACCCGGCGGGTGTGGCTGATCCGTCGCATGTTCGGGCAAATGATCAACCCGCCACCCAACGGCGCCGGCATGGACATCACCACTGCCACCGAAGCCATCATTCAGCAGTTCGCCCGCACCGAAAACAACCTGGAATTCCTTGAACAACTGACCAAAGACATCGAATAGGGCGCCCGCCCCCCACATCCGGGCCTCGTGCGCCTGCCTTGACCGATGCGCCAGCCTCGGTTATGATGTCCCGGCCCGGCCGGAACGCCTCCCTCCCGGGCAGGAGCACCGATGTCGGACCACCCCGCAGGATTACCCGACTTTCCCCCCGACCCACAACCCGACCCCGCCCCGGAAGGGGCCAGCCGCCTGGCCCGGACCTGGAGCAATATCAAGCGCGCCGGCCCCCCGGCACCTGCGTCCGGGGCAGGTGTGCACGACCTGGTGATGCGCTACGCTACGCACGTGCTGCTGATTCTGGTGGCCGGCGGCGCCGTATGGGCTGCCAGCCTGCGCTTTCGCGGTGCGCTGCCCACCGCGCCCGTTACCCCGGCTCCATTGCCCACGGCGGCCGCGCCGCAGGCCACCCGCCCCCCAGACGAGCGGCCGGTGACCGCCCTGCCGCCCTTCAATCCGCTCTCTTGTCAGGCCGACGGCGCCATCACCCGCAACATCAGCCTGCACACCGACATCCCTACCCGCCCGCGGGTGGACGTGATGACCTACACCGTGCAGACCAACGACACCCTGTTCGGTATCGCCGAGAAGTTCGGTTTGCAGCCGGAAACCCTGCTGTGGGGCAACTTCGCCGTGCTCAGAGATGACCCGCACAGCCTGCGTCCCGGCCAGGTGCTCAACATCCTGCCGGTCAACGGCGCCTATTATCAGTGGGTGGCGGGCAACGGCCTGAACGGCGTGGCAGAATTCTTCCACGTCACCGCGCAGGACATTATTGACTGGCCGGGCAACCACCTTGAGCCAGACGTGGACCCCGCCAATCCGGGCATTGTCCCCGGCGCCTTTCTGATTATCCCCGGCGGGCGGCGCGAGTTTCGCGGCTGGCCGGAGATCCCGCAACTCAAGCGCACCCAGACGCGCCGGGTGCCGGTGGATGCCGGTCCGGGCCAATGTGCCGGCGGCCCGTACACCGGTCTGGTAGGCGTCGGCTCCTTCATCTGGCCCTCTGCCAGCCACCGGATATCCGGTTACAGCTTCAGCGCCTATCATCCCGGCATTGACATCGGTGAGAGCCTGAACGCCCCGGTCGTGGCTGCCGACGCCGGCGTGGTGGTGTATGCCGGCTGGAACAATTGGGGGTATGGCAATCTGGTGGTAGTTGACCACGGCAACGGCTGGCAGACCGTATATGCCCACTTGAACACGTGGGCCGTCTCCTGTGGCCAGAGCGTGGCCCGGGGCAGCCTGCTGGGCGGCGCCGGCACTACCGGGCGATCTACCGGCGTGCACCTGCACTTTGAGATGCGCAGCGACGCCTACGGCCGGGTGAACCCGCTTAACTTCCTGCCCTGACCGCAGCACAGCACAGAGTCTCCCGGTAGAAGCCCCACCATGGGCGTTCTTCTCCCCGGCCGGGCGTCACTTTTCCGGGTAATCCAACTGCTGAATCACTCCAGCCTGTCGGGAGGGCGGGTTGCCACGCAGGAAAGGCCGGCGGGCAGGGAAGTGGCCCGGCTCAGGGCACATCCTCCGGTCCCCGATCCACATAGCGCTGGTAAAAGCGGGTGAGCAAGTCTGCGTCGTAGGCCGGCAGGTCAAGTTGGTGGTTCCACGCCAGAGCGGTAACTTCGCCGGGTAGTTCGCCGGCGTACGAGGTGACCACGATTTTCTGGGTTTCGTATTTGGAGTTGGGCAGTTTGCCGGCCAGGGTTTCCAGCTTGCCCTGCAAGTCCGGACAGCCGTCCGGGCAGTGATAAACGAACACCACGCCGCCGTGCTCGAGGTTGTGGATCCAGACTTCCGGCAATACTTCGTCGGAGTGATAGCCCCAGGAGGCCGGGCTGGAATAGTGCGGCCCGGAGGAGGGCGGGTTGCTGCGATAGGTGACGCGCTGGTCGGTGGAAACGTGGTTTTGCCCCTCGTCGGCTACGATCCGGTCGCCGGGGATGGCGCCGGGACGGCGGCTGGAGAGGGCTGCCCAGACCACGGCGCCCAGCAGCAGCACCCCAACGGCCACCAATCCGATCTGTTGTAGACGCTGGCGTCGCTGACGGGCGGCGCGCACCTCTTGTCGTCGGGTCTGCTTCTGGGTGGGGCGCTTTTCTTTTTTGGCCAACGGTACACTCCACGGACGTGCTATGGGTCAGGCAATTGCTCGGGGCGCGTGCGTACGGGTGTCATCCCCGTTCAATGCCGGCGCTTCCGGCGCTTCTTAATGAACAGGGCCGTCCCGAACAAGGGGCGGCCCAACCAACATTGGCTGGTTGGTGCAGCATTACTGGCGCGCCTGGAGGGACTCGAACCCCCGGCCTTTTGGTCCGCAACCAAACGCTCTAATCCGCTGAGCTACAGGCGCAAGCAAGAAAACGGTCCTTTCAAGGCGGGAAGGGAGGGATTCGAACCCTCGGCCGAGTTTTACCCCGGCAAGCGCTTAGCAGGCGCCCCCGATCGTCCACTCCGGCACCTCCCCGATTGGCGTACAGCTTATGGCCGCTTCGCGTGGCTCATCGCGTATCGCCGCCCGGACCCAATGTGCGATATGCCATAAGCCATCTGCCGCTTGCTGGCAGGCGGAGGGAGAGGGATTCGAACCCCCGGTGAGGTTGCCCCCACAGTTGTTTTCAAGACAACCGCCTTAGTCCGCTCGGCCATCCCTCCGGTGTCTCTCGGGGCAATCTGGCTTCCCTTGCCGAGCAGCGCGGATTCTACCATGCGGTGGATTGCTTGTAAAGCACGGCCAACACTCGTAGCTAACCCTGGCTCAACGCCCGGCGCACGCTGTGGGCAATCTCCCGCGCCAGGCGGTCCTCCTGCGCCAGGGTGTGTTGCTGTGTCGGGTGGCAGACACCGCAGGCGAGGCAGAACTCTCCCTCGTCGCCCGGGCGCGCGTAGCCGCCCTCTTTGCGCGCCTGAATCAGCTTGCTCACCTGCTCCGGCGGCAGGGCCGGCGCGGCGCCCATCATCCGGGCGCTGGCGATGATCTTCGCCGTGTGCTCCAGCGTTTCCAGTTTGAGGTAGGCCTCCCACAAATCCTTGCCCACAGTGAGCGTGCCGTGATAGGCCAGAATGATCGCGTCGTGGCCCAGAACAAGGTTAGAGATGGCGCGCTGGTTCTCGTCGCTGGCCGGAGTGGCGTAAGGGGTGGTGGGCACCAGGCCCAGGATCACCACCGCTTCCGGGATCACGCACTCTGCCAGCGAGACGCCGGCAATGCTCAGGGCCACGCTGGTGATGGGGTGGGCGTGGATCACGCCGCCCACATCCAGGCGCCGGCGGTAGACCTCCAGGTGCATCAGCAGTTCGGAGGTGGGTTTCAGGCCGGAGGCGGCCTCCACCACGGCGCCGGCCGGGTCCACCACCAGCAATTGCTCGGGTTCAAGGAACCCTTTGGCCAGACCGGAGGGGGTGGCCAGCAGGTTGCCGTCCGGCAGCCTGGCGGAGAGGTTGCCGGAGGCGCCGTCCACAAACTGCTGTTCGTGCATCAGCCGGCCAATGCGCACGATCTCGTGGCGCAGGGCGAGGTGAGAGAGGCTCATGCCGAACTGTTCCCGACGATCGTAAGGAAGTCAATGTGCCGGCGGTTGAGCAGACAAGCCGCGCCGCGGAAGTGCACGTCCGGGAACATGACTGCATTCAGGGCAACATCGTAAACGGCGATGAAGTCGCCCGCGCCCTCTACCATCAGCACGGAGAGGTCCACTTTGCCGGGAGTTTCTACCATGCCGCGCAGTTCATACGGGCCGCAGGCAATCAGGGTCTGTGCGCTGAACATGCGCGTATAGCCACCCCGCACCAGCGCGCGCGGCCCCATGTCCTCCCGGCGAGCGAGCAGTAACGCCAGCAGGTTGGCCTTGACCATGCGAGTAAACTCGTGGTTGCCGGCAATGTCCCCCGGTTGATGGAGGCGACCGAGGTAGACCTCCTCCAGTTCCAGATAGTCAGTGGTGACGTTGTTCAGCCAGGCCAGAAGCCCGCCAGGCGGGACCGGAACCTTACCCGACAGCCGGTAGGTGTTGGTGAACAGGTCCGCCTGGATCAGGCGGGTGGTGCGTGCGGAAGTTTCATGCATGATAGTATCCGGGGTGGTGCGCCGGCTACTTGCCCGGCAGCGCGAGGGAGAGTATCAGTCCATCGGGTTGCCCGGCTTCAACCCACAGCCGGCCGCCCAGCGATTCGGCCATGCGGCGTACCCCTGCCAGGGAGAGAGGGCCGCCGCGAGCTGTCGCGCCGGCCAGTTCGGAGACCAGCAGAGCTGCTCGCGCCTCCGGTGTCAGCGATTCGCCGCCATCGCTGAGTGAGATTATCAGCCAGGCGCCGCTGCTTAATTGCACGCCAGCCGGCAGCGGGAAAGGCGTCTCGGCCACCCCGCCGCGCACCCGCAGCCGGTAGGCGGTCAGGTCTACCTCACCGGGGGTGGTGCGATTGAGGGCAAACAACAACAGGCCGCGCAGCATTTGCTGCACCTGTTCGAGCGGGGCGAAGACCTGCGGAAACTGGCCGCTATCGTCCACCCGCAGGTTCAATCCCCTGGCCCGCGCCTCAGGGGTCAGTTCGGCGGCGGTGGCACCGATCAAGTCGCGTAAATCGAATGCCTGTCTGGCACGGGCGCGCGCCGGCCGGGCTGCCTGTGCGCCGTTGCCGTGACCGGTCAAGCGGCTCAGTTCCTCGTGCAGGCGGGCGCCCCGGTCGCGAATGCGAGTCAGGCTCTCTGCCTGGGCGCTCTCAAGCGGGCCAAAGGCTGCCGCCAGCAGGGCCTGCGATTCGGCGATGATGTCGCTCAGTCCGGTGCGCAGGGTAGGCGGGATCAGGTCTGCGACCGGATGCTCCGCCGACGCCTGCAGGCGTTCGATCTCCTGCCGGGCGGCCCCCAGTTGTTCCTCCAATGCGGCTACCCGCCGGGCATTCTCGACCGCCACGCCGGCCCAGTCAGCCAGCGCAAGCAGGGCTTCCACGTCCCCGTCTTCAAACCGGCGCCCGGCTGTGCGGTGATACACTCCCAGCACGCCCACCGGATTGGACCGCACTCGCAGCGGAACGTTGATCAATGCGCTGACCAGATAGCCGGTCTTTACCTTGATGCCGGCCTCGCTCCCGTTGTGGATAACCGGCTGGCCAGTGCGCAACACCTGGCCCGCAAGGGTATCGGACACCTGCAGCCGCATCCCGGCGGCGTAGACCTGACCCGGATCGCGCGCAGCGCGCAGCACCAGCTCCTGGGTGGCCGGGTCAAGCAGATACAGCGCGCCCTCCTCGGCGCCGGTCAGGTAGGCCGCGGCCTCGACCACGTGGGTAAGCACGGTGTCCAGCTCGCACTCCTCCGCTACTGCACGCCCGATGGTGGTGATGGTGCGCATCTCTTCCACCCGCTGCTTCAACTGCTGCTCAGCTTGCTGGAGGCGCGCCTCTGCCCCCGTCGTTTCCTCGCCGCGCACCGGAGGCTTCCTGGCAGCCTGCTCCGCCTGCACTTCAATCAGTGCATCTCGCAGCGCCGCCGCATCCACCGGCTTCAGCAGAAACCGCCGCACGTTCAACCGGAACATCTGCCCCGCCAGGTCGGTGGTAAGATGGGCGGCCAGTACGATGGCTGGCGAGTGGTCCCCCGCCTTGCGGCGGTCGTCAAGCGCAGCCAGCGGTGCGCCGCGCAGCCGGGAGATATCCACTACCAGCAACTCCGCCGGTGACGCCCGTCCGTCATCCAGCCGCGCGGAGAGGCCGGCCGGACGCAAGACTTTCTCGATCAGTTGCTGGCCGCTGGCGGGGTTATCAGCGAGGACGAGCACAGTGGGGAGCATGGGAAACCGGGCATACCCCAGGTAAGTTCCACCAACGATTGTACACCATGCCGGAGGGGAGTCAATTGGGCCTGGGTATGGGGTGCACTTCACGTCGGTGGTCGGTTCGGGCGGGGTAGCGCGGGCATCCCCATGCCCGCGCCGCCAAGAAACTGAAATGCACCCGGGGCATGGGGATGCCCCGGCTACGGAACCAACGGGCTGCGAAAAATGTGCCGTCGGGGCATGGGGCCGGGGCATGGGGCCGGGGCATGGGGCCGGGGCATGGGGCCGG
>CAYZNA010000002.1:29991-37138 GCA_964478665.1 uncultured Anaerolineales bacterium | reverse complement strand
CGCGG
Organism: uncultured Anaerolineales bacterium; assembly: GCA_964478665.1. Lineage (GTDB taxonomy): Bacteria > Chloroflexota > Anaerolineae > Anaerolineales > CAYZNA01 > CAYZNA01. The sequence continues at coordinate 37,133 of CAYZNA010000002.1, read as the reverse complement.
CGCGGCAGTTCCTACGATTGTTGTTCCACGACCCGCCGCGCACCACGCGCGCTTGGCTGCCCTCCGGGCCGGGCGGATCCCGCACCTCCTGCTCCGCGCGCTGGCTATAAATGTCGCTTGACCACCAATCTGCACACCACTCCCACACGTTGCCGACCATATCGAGCGGGCCGCTGGCGCCGTCTGCGCTGGTCCACGCGCCGTCGGGGTACATTCCAACGGGCGTGGTCACCCCGAATTTGCTTTCCTCAGAGTTGCACCTGCTCGCGTCCCATTCGTCGCCCCACGGCCAGAGATTTGAGATCTGGGATTTGGGATCAGGGGTTTGAAGCCGCGCTGCTTTCTCCCACTCGGCCTCGGTGGGCAGGCGGAAGCGCCGGCCGGTGACCGCGCTCAGCCAGTTGCAGTAGGCTTCGGCCTCGTACCACGTCACTCCTACCACCGGCAGGTTGGGCGCATTCCACTGCGGGTCGTCCCAGAAGAAAGGCCGGTTGCGCCTCTCCGCCGGGCGGCCGGCCAGCCACTCCCTGACCTGCTTGCGGAAATCCTCCGGGTAAATCGAGAGGTCGGGTTCCAGTTGGCCGGTGCGCCAGGCCCAGCCGTCCGCGCTCCAGTACTTCTGTTTCTCGTAGCCCTTCGTCTCCACAAAGGCGCGGAACTCGGCGTTGGTCACCGGGTACTTGCTGATGGCGAACTCGGAGACGAAGACGGTGTGCTGCGGCTTTTCGTCGTCCCACGATTCGGCGTTCTGGGCTTTCAGGCGTTCGGCCTCTTCTTCGCTGGTGCCCATGCGAAATTCGCCGGCGGGGATGGCGACCAGTTCGGGGCGTTGGCCGGGGTGGAGGCGGGGGTCGAACAGGCGGCCGGAACTGGCAGGGTCTTTGAGGCTACCGAGCGCCAGCCCCAGTTCGCGGCGCAGTGGAGGGAACAGCGTCGGCGGGTTGCGCCGCAAGACGGCCAGCATGTGCGCCGCCAGGTCTTCGCGCAGTTGGCGGTAAACTCGGTCGGGCGGCAGGTCTGCCAGGCACAACCCGGCCAGCGCCAGCGCGTGATCGCGCTCGCCGCCATCCTGCCCCAGGTTCATTAGCTTGCGCAGGAAGGCGTTGGTTTCGCCCTCGCTGGTGATGGCCAGATGCCCGGCGGCGAGGCGGAACGGCTCCAGCCACTGGTCGTCGGGCAGCCGCTCCCGTATGAATTCGCCCTGTTTGTCCAGATCCGAAGGCGCGTAGTTGCGGACGAGATGCCAGCCGGCGAGGTACTCCTGGAAGGTGCGGTGGTCACGGAAGGAGAACACGCGATCCACTTCGGATAGCAAGCCGCCGCGATTGGCGACAGCGTGCATGAAGCCGGAGATTTCGCGCCGCCGCTCGCGTGGGTCGTCGGAGGCGGCGGGAAACTCTGGCAGGATGCGGTCAATCAGGTCGTCTTCCGGCAGGCCGTCCTCGCCGCGCCCGGCAAGGTGTAGATGAAACGCGATCAACGCCAGCCGGTTGCGGTGGCCGGTGGCATCACCGCCCCCGCCCTCAGTGGTCCCATCGCGGCGGTAGATTTCGTTGAGCAGGACTTCGATGGCCTGCTCGTACACCTGCGCCCGCTGTTGAGGCAGGGCTTTGTTGGCGCGGTGTACGATGGTGAAGATAGTGGTGAGCAGTGGCGTTTCGGCCAGACGGCGCACCCGCTCATCGCTGGCGTTCAAGCTGCGGATCAGGTCTGCGCTCTTGCTCTCGGCGTAGTTCGGTTCGTAGAACCGGTACAGGCTGCGGATCAGGGTATCCCGCCGGCCTCTGTCGAGCGCGGCCACTTCGCCCCGACGGAAGGAGGCAGCCTGCGCTTCGCCAACGTAGGCCCGGCCGCGTGAGGTGAGCAGGGCGCGGCTGCGAGGGTTCGGATAATCCAGCAGCAATTCCTCGATCGCGCGGCGGATGGCCTCCCGGCAGTCGGGGGCCACTTCGTCTACGCCGTCAAAGAGCAACAGGCAGGCGCCACGCAGTTTGCGGTCGAAGAAATCGGCGGGCAGTTTCGCGGCGGCCCGCTGGCTGTGGCGGGCCTCGTGCCGCTGGTTGAAGCGGTCGGTCAGAAAGTCGAGCAGGGCAGCAGCGGTGCGCTCCCGACTTTCGCGGCGGCAGTAGGAATCGAACGCGCCAAGCGAAATGAAGAGCGGGAAGGGCGGTCCGCCGAGGACTTTGACGAAGGCCTTCTGGTCTCGGGTGAGTCTCTCGCGGCGGAGTGCATGGGCGCAGGCCAGCCCCGCCCACTGCAACAGTGTGCTCTTGCCCGACCCTGCCGGTCCGACGATCGCCAACCGGGAAGACTCCCGGATAGCTTCGGTAAGCTCCGCTGGTTCCGGGCGCTGGCGAGCGAGGCCTCCCAACAGTTCAGCGCCGCTCTCTTCGCTGGCTTTCCCGCGTTTCGCCATCGCCGCGCGTTCGGCTTCGGTCGGCTCGAAAGTCACCTGCACCGGCAGGTAGATCTGCTCCAGTTTGGGCAGCCGCACGTTGGGGTATTGCGCCAGCAGCGACAGACTCCTGAACTTGGGGTCCTCGTACTCGGTGATGAACTTCCCGAGGTATTCGCGGGCCGGATTGGGAGCGAGGCGCAGCCGTGCGACGGTCCAGTCCCACGCCCGGTTGAGCGCGGCGCGTGCTTTGTCGTTCAGGAAGCCGAACAGCACAATGGCAAGACCGGCCAACGCGAAGAGGGGGAGCGCCACTCCCCAACCGTAGTTCTCGCGCGCATCAGGGATGCACCGGTCCGACAGGGTGACGCACTCCAGCGCAACGTCGCCCAGTGAGGGAGTAGGGGTGGCTGTGGGGGCCGGGGCCGCGGGCGGCGCGGCGGTCTGCGCGCGAGCGGGCGCGGCGGAGAGCGCGAGGGCAGCCAGCAGGAAAAGCAACGCGGCGCGGGGTTTCATGGCGATGGGAGTATAGCACCGGGCGGGCAGGCCGGGCAACTGCCCTAATAAAAGGTCGTTCGCCGCACCGGCTGGAACAGCGCCTTGTGGTGGGCGCAGACCGGGTCCACCGCGCAGCGCGGGCAGTCCGGCTCGGTCATTTCCGGGCAGCGACGGCGGGCGTTGAAGAAGAACCAGTCCACCGCGCCCATGCTCTTGCCGCTCCGGGCCACAATTTGCCCCACGGCCTCGTAGGCGGCGCGGCGCACCGCCCACTCGTCTTCCGGGGACAGCAGGCGGCGCTCGACCAGCGCGTGGCGCAGAGCCGGATCGGTCACCTCCAGCAGGCCGGTGCGCAGGCAGGAGCGCATCAGGTGGTAGTCAATGATCGGGGCCGGCCCTTCGTCCGGGCCGAAGCGCAGCCAGCCCTCCGGGCGCTGCTGCAAGATGATCGCCAGCAGGGTGCTCTTCTTGCGCAGCGGGTCCTCTTTGTAGCCGCCGATCCCATCCAGCAGCGCCAGAAAGGTGCGCAGCGGCGCCGGGCTGCGGCTGGCCTGTGCCAGCACGGCAGCCGGGGTGAGGGATTGGGCCAGCATGTCCCGGCCATAGGCGTTGGCCTGCGCCAGGTGCAATTCCGGCGCCGGCATGGGATCGCCCCCGTCGTCGGCGCGGAACAGGGCCAGCACCTCCGGCAGGGTGAGCGCGGCCTGCGCAGCCGGGGCATAGAAACCGGCCCGCCGCGGCGGCGCGTTGGGGCGACCCGGTGGGTCGCCCTCGCCCGGCGGGGGCGCGGATGCGGCGATCGGGCGCAGATAAGCGCGCCACAGGTAGTCGGAGCCTTTGCGCGGCGCGCCGTCCAGCGGGGCGATCAGCGGGTGGTGGTAACGGCCGTCGCGCGCCTCCCAGAAGCTGAATTGCTGTAGCGTGGCAGCGAAGAAGTAGTCCGCGGCGGCGGGGTGTCCGGCGGGCGGCAGGTCCGGGCCGGTGAAATCAAAGGGGTGGGCCTGCGGCAGGGCGGCCACGAGCGGGGCCACGCGGGCAATCTGCCCCGGGTTGAGGGCAACGCGCGGGTCGCGCGGCCAGACGGGGGGCGGGTCGTCGCGCAGCAGGGCCGCCGGCCCGGCCTCCGCGATCATTTCGGCGGCCAGCGGCATGGCCTGGCGGGCGGCCATTACCGGATGCTCGCCGCGCAGCAACCCTGCCAGGGTAGCGCCGCAAAAAGCGTCGCCGGCGCCGGTAGGGTCCAGTTCGCGGGCCGCCAGGCCGGGCAGGGATGTGGTATAGTCGCCCTGCACCACCAGCGCGCCGCGCGCGCGGAGGGTGACGAACAGCAGCGCGCCGGAGCGGGTGCGAGCGGCCTCGAGTGAGCCGAACAGCCCGGCGGCTTCGTTCTCGTTCATAAAGAAGATGTCGGCGGCGTCGAACAGGGCGCGCACCGCCTCGCCATCGCCGTACACCGCCCGGCCATAGGTCCCGGCGGAGATGCGCCTGGCGCCGCGCTGGCGGCAGGCGCGCAAGAAGGCCAATTGGCGGCCGGTGGTCCCCAGCGCGGCAATGTGCGCCAGGGGCGTCCCGCTCAGATCGGAGGGCAGGCTCTGCGGGGTGAGTTCCGCCTCCGCGCCCCAGAAAGCGTCCACTAGCGCCGCCCGGCCTCCGCCGTAGTGAGCGATCTCAAAGCGGGGCAGCCGCTCGGGGGGGACGACCGGCCCCAGCCAGTTGACCCGCTCGGCCACCGGACGCAGGGGGCCGGGGAGGGGGTCCGGGCGGGGGGCGAAGATCGTGGTCCGAACGCCGGCGCGGCGGGCGGCCATCGCAGTATACATCCCGGCGCCGCCAGCGGAGGGGACGGTCTGCCCGGCGAAGTGCAGCACGTCCAGCGAGGCGCCGCCGATGACGAGTAGATCGGCGGGGGGAAGGTTCATGGGTTGGTTGGCCGGAGAGAGCGGGGAGATCTCGGTGCCCGAGTTTGCTAACCCTGATATTCTCCACAATGTCGAGTTTTCGCTTCATCCGATTCTTGCGCGACATTCGGTCACAATCGATCCCATCGATCTTCCACTCACCACTGCGAAACTCAAGAGACACCTCCCGTTCCTGGAGGGAATAGGAGCCAAGTCTGCCCAACTCGTATCCGCGGATCGCGTAAAGCGTAACGCATGCGTACTTGCAGAGAACAACACGCGCGTCGTTGTCGCCAATGTGGATGAGATAAACTCCTCCCAGTGCAGGGCGACAGTGTGTGAGCTTCTTCCTCACCCATTCGCCATATTTGAGTGCAAACGTGTGGGCGTAGAGGAGGGGATGCGAAAAGGGCCGCAAACTATTGAAAAGGCCAAGCAGGGTGCCTACGTGGCTCGAACGGTGTCATCGCTCAAAGGTCCGCCTGCGCAATGGGAGCTTCCAGGGTGTTCTGGAACTACCCAACGGTACCTTCCACACTGCTCCATATGCCCAATTTCTCAAGCATGTGATCGAAAGCTCGCGCCCAGTTTTTCTTCGTGATTTCATCCTTACCGTCGGGGTAGTCAGCAATCATGGAAACTGGTTTACCACCGACAATCCTAACAAAGAGTTGCGGGTTCTTGCCCAATCCTATGACTGGTTGCTGTTCCTCACGGATGAAGGGCTATCACGCTTTATCGACAAGCTCTTGCTGAATCCGACCGACGAATTAAAGCCGGCGCGACAAGCATTCCTTGCGAGCTATTCGGGAAAGTCAGGCAGGAACAAGTTTACCAGGGTTCGAGTGGACGGTGATGCGGACGAGGCGCTACGAAGCTATTTTAGCGCTCACGAGACCGAGGTCGATACTTGGTTCAACGTCATTGCGCCGCGCGGTTGGAAACTGAAAGCACTCATAGCTGACCTTCGCCGTTTGACGAGCAAGAATTGGCAGGAGGTAGGTCCAGGATGACAGCAGGACGAAACAACGCATCGTCCCTGAGTCAGGACTGGTGCACCCCACCGAAGTATGTTAACGCAATTCGCAAGTTCTTCGGCGGGACCATCGAGCTAGATCCATGTTCCAACGAGCATTCGATTGTAAAAGCAGATGTAGAGTACATGTTGCCCGAAGTAGATGGGCTAAGGGCTAAATGGAACTATTGCACAATATACGTCAACCCTCCATATGGGGCAGACCGACAACGCGGTACAACGATTCGGGATTGGCTGAGCAAGTGTGCGGAGGCGCATTCAAAACATGGCGCTGAAGTTCTGGCGCTTGTGCCGGTAGCTACGAACACACGGCATTGGAAGTTTTACGTCTGGGGTGCAGCGACAGCCGTTGCATTCCTCTACGATACGCGCCTACGATTCCTTGTTAATGGTCGAGATAGCGGTAAAGGTGCACCGATGTCTTGTGCGATGGTTTACTGGGGCCAGCAGTATGACCGCTTTGAAAAAGTGTTTCTTAAATTCGGAGCAGTGGTGAACGTGTGCCACCTCCATGACGAGAACGTTGGTAGGGGTGAGCATCCATGCCTGTTTGACGTGCAACGAGAGGAATCTGCCGTCTAACAACCAGTTCCTAAGAAACCGAGTCGGCATCCTGCAGGCTGAACTGCCTCAGTTTGCGAGCGAAAACAGCCTGATGGAGCAGCGCATGGCGGCTGTGATGGGTTGGGAGAGAGTTTACGGGTTCCAGGTGGGTCAGGCATCCAAACAAAAACACCCGGCACGAACCGGTCCAGGCTTGAAAACCTCAAAGACTCAGAACAACTCAGGCGTCCGCGCGAGGGGTGAGATATGCCGATTTATGAGTTTGATTGCGGTGAGCCGTTCGAGGAGCTGGTGTTCAGCTTTGCGGCGGTGACTGAGGTGGTTTGCCCGACCTGCGGCAGCCCGAAGGTGAAGAAGAAGCTTTCTACCTTTGCTACGCGGGTGAAGGGCGGGGCTTCTGCGCCTTTCAGCAGCAGCGCCGCTTCGTGTGCGCCGGGCAGTCTTTGAGCGACTTCGCACTGAGACCGGCCGTGCGCCGGTCCTGAAGCGACAGAGGGAGGCCGGACGGCCTCCCTTTTTCTGTTCCGGGGGACGGCAAAAACCCTCTTCCCCGCATACGGCGCGGGAAAGAGGGTTTCTCTGGCGGAGAGGGTGGGATTCGAACCCACGGTGACCTCGTCGGCCACAACGCTTTTCGAGAGCGCCCCGATCAACCGCTCCGGCACCTCTCCACGGCAAGATTATACCTGTGCCCGCGCTTCCCGGCAAGCGGCCCGGGCCAGACCGACGCGGTCTTCAAGACCGCGTCGGT
>CAYZNA010000002.1:0-29975 GCA_964478665.1 uncultured Anaerolineales bacterium | reverse complement strand
ATGAGCTATAGCTCCACAGCCTGGTGCATGGCGGGGTAGAAGATGTTGCGCACGCCGGCGCCGGCCAGCTTCTCGGTCAGGGCCGCGGCCGGCCTTGGCTCCCCGTGGACTAGAAACACCCGCTGCAAGCGCGGCTCCATGCTGGCAGCGTACTCGGTCAGCAGATCCTGGCCGGCGTGGGCCGAGAACCCGCCAATGGTGCACACCTGCGCCCGCAGCTTGAATTCCTCGCCGAAGATCTTCACCACCGGCTCGCGGTCGGCGATGCGCCGGCCCAGCGTGTACGGCGCCTGCCAGGAGACGATCAGCACCGAATTACGCGGGTCCTCGATGTTGTTGCGCAGGTGGTGCAGCACCCGCCCGGCGTCGCACATGCCGGTGGCGGAAATGATAATCATCGGTTCCTTGCGATAGTTGAGTGCTTTAGATTCGTCCACCGAGCGGATGTACGTCAGCATATCAAAGCCCAGGGCCGACCCGTGCCTGTCGTGCCGGATGAACTCCTGCGTCTCTTCGTCAAAACACTCGCGGTGGTCGCGAAACACGTCCGTCACGTTGACTGCCAGCGGGCTGTCCACAAACACCGGGATGGGCGGGATCTCGCCGTGTTCGATCATCTGATGCAGGGAAAAGACCAGCTCCTGGGTGCGACCCACGGCAAAGGAAGGGATGATGATTTTGCCGTTCAGCGCCACCGCACGCTTGACCACTTCGCGCAGCTCGTCGTAGGCGGCCTGGGGCGGCTTGTGCACCTTGTCGCCGTAGGTGCATTCCATGATCAGGGCGTCCACCTCGGACGGGAAGACCGGGTCGCGTAGCAGCTTGAGTTCGCGCCGGCCAATGTCGCCGGAAAATGCCAGGCGGAATTTGCGCCCGCGCTCCTCAATATCCAGCACCACGCCGGCCGAGCCGAGGATGTGGCCGGCCTCGTAAAAGGTTGCCTGCACGCCCGGCGCCACTTCAAAAGGGCGGGCCTCGGGCTGCTCCACAAAATAAACGGTGGCTGCCAGCGCATCTTCCTGAGTGTAAAGCGGTTCCACTGGAGGCAGGCCTCGTCTGGCGTTTTTCTTGTTCACAAAGGCCACGTCGTATTCCTGGATCTTGCCCGAATCTTGTAGCATGATCCGCGACAGGTGGCAGGTGGGGGAGGTAGCGTGAATGGCCTTGTGGAAGCCGCTTTTGACCAGGTTGGGCAGGTTGCCGGCGTGGTCGGTGTGGGCGTGGGAAAGGACCACCGCGTCCAGCTCCGCCGGGTCGTAGGGGAAGGTCTTATTGCGCTGGTAGGCCTCGCTGCGCTTGCCCTGATACAGCCCACAATCCAGCAGAATACGAGAGCCGTTTACTGCCAGCAGATGTTGAGAGCCGGTGACGGTCTGTGCCGCGCCGTGAAAGTGGATTTCCATGTTTTTCTCCGGGGGGGGCTATGTAATGAAGGGGTGCGCGGCCCGCGAGGGGTGGGTTCCCGTTTCACGGATTGAGCACTCTCAGGATCTCCGGGCCATACCGCTCGCGCCGCCACGGCATCAGGCCGGGGATGTGCGTCAGTTCCTGAAGGGTGCGCGGAGCGCGCCGGGCCAGCTCCCACAGCACATCGCGCGGCACAATCACGTCTGATTCCACCTGGCGGCGGGCGGCGCACTTCTTGCGCCAGGCGTGCAGGGCCTCGTAGCGGGCGAGCACCTCGTCCGGCAACCGCTCCACCCGGGGAGGGTGCGGTGGGGGGGCCTGATTGCCCCGGCGGACCGCATCAAGAATACCGCGCTGGTGGCGGCGGAGCTGACCCGGAGTCATGCCGTGCACGTCCTTCAGTTTCTGGGCGGTTAGCGGCAGGCGTCGGGCAATTTCCATCAGAGTCTTGTCGCCCATCACCTTGAAAGGAGGCCGGTCCATGCGGCGCGCCAGATCATCGCGATAGTTGTATAGTTCGCGCAGCACGGCCAGTTCCCGGGGCGTCAGGTCGCGCGCCCCGTTGATACGCCAGAATCCCCGGGAATCATAGCCGCCGGCAGCATCGGCGATGTTGTCGGCGTGGGCAAGCCGCTCGAACTCCTCACAGGCCTCTTCCCAGCGGTCGGCTGCCACCAGTTCGGCGCGCATCTGGTCGCGCAGCGGGATCAGGTAATGGGTATCCAGCCGGGCGTAGGCCAGTTGCTCCGGCGAGAGCGGCCGGCGTCCCCAATCGGCGCGCTGAAAGCGTTTGTTCACTATTACGCCAAAGTGCTGCTCCAGAATGGAGGCCAGCCCGACTTTGCGCCAGCCCAGGGTGCGGGCCGCGACCATGGTATCGAACACGTTGCTGAACTCGAAGCCGAAGTCGCGCTTCAAGCAGATCAGGTCGTATTCGGCGGCGTGAAAGATCTTCTCGATTTTCGGGCTGGCAAAGACGCCGGCCAGGATGCTCAGGTCACGGACCGCCAGCGCATCCAGCACAAGATCCTCGCCGGCGCTATTCGGGCCAGGCAAACCGAACTGGAGCAGGCAAACCTTCTCCTGGTAGGCGTGCAGGCTGTTCGATTCGGTATCAACGGCGATGATCTCTTGCCGCTCCAGACGCGCGGCCAGCTTCTGCAGATCGGTCGGGGTCTTGATGAGCACGGGCGGGGGCAAGGCGGGCGGAGGCATACAAGCCGGTATTATACCCCCCAATCTGTTGCCTCACCCGGCCGAGACCTCACAGGTCTCCACAGACCTGTGAGGTCTCGGCGGCCGCTGGTTTTTGACAGTGGCTGTCACTTGTGATAGATTCCACCGGGTTTTTGTGCTGCCGGGAGGCAATCGCGGTACTGTCCGGTTCGCAGGCTGGCCTGTCACCCTCAGTCTGTCGAGGATAAATTCGGGCAGTAGTGTCATGTTATAATTCGCCGCGTTTCTGGCCCCGGGCGAGTCTCGCGCGCTGATCCAATCTACTTTACAGGAGTACCCCCAGCATGGCTGACGCAGTCCAATCTGCCAACAGTCCCCAGACCACGCCGATGACGCGGCGCGAGTTCCTGTACTACATCTGGGGCGCTTCGATGGCGCTGTTCATGGCCGAATTTGGCGGCGCCTTTGTCTGGTTTCTGTTGCCGCGCTTCAAGGCCGGCGAATTTGGCGGCATCTTCACCCTGGACCCGGGAGCCATTCCGCCGCCCGATAGCGGTCCGGCCGAGTTTGCCGCCGGCCGTTTCTGGCTGGTCAACCTGGGCGAGAAAGCTTTGAGCGACTCGCGGCAGCCCACAGATTACCCGCAGACGGCCGGCGTAAAGGCCCTGTACAAAGTATGTGTGCACCTCGGCTGCCTGTACCGATGGGCGCCGACCAACGATCGCTACGAATGCCCGTGTCACGGGTCCAAGTACCTGCTCAGCGGCTCGCGCATTGACGGGCCGGCCCGGCGTAACCTGGACCTGTTTGTGGTGCAGGCCGTGGATGCTAACGGAAATGTGCTGGCCGAGACCGCGCCGCTGGATGGGAGCGAGGAAGGGGCGGCGATCCAGATGCCGGCCGGAGCGGTGGCGCTCAGAGTCAATACCGGCAAACGCATCATCGGAGCGGTCAATACCAAACCGGGCGGCGGCCGATAGGTCTGCATGGCTGGCCTCAAGGAGCAGCGTATGTCCATTTTTCAGGCCCACATCCCCATCCTCGATGACATCAAGGCCAACGGGCTGAAGCCCACGGCGCTGGCCAAGGTCAACGAGACGGTCGAACGGATTACCGCCGGCATTGATATCAACGAGATCCGCTCGATCCTGCGCGGCGACCCGCCCAGGCGGCCCAACCCGCGGGTGAAGCCCCACGCCGACGGCTTCTGGCTGCACATGCGGCCCACGTACTACCACAATCTGACCCACGGGCTGTACCCCTCCTTCCGATTGGGCTGGCTCTCGACCTACTTTGTGGTATTTGAGACCCTGACCGGCATTTTCCTGATGGTCTACTACACCCCCTCGCCGCTGGTGGCGTACGAGAACATGCTCGACATTCTGAGCAATGTGCCGCTGGGGCGGTTGATGCGCGACCTGCACAAATTGGGGGCAGAGCTGATGGTGATTGTGGTCAGTTTGCACGCATTGCGTACATTCCTGACCGGCAACTATAAAAAGCCCCGCCAGTTCACCTGGTTTACCGGCTGGCTGTTGCTGTGGATTACCCTGATCCTGTCCTTCTCCGGCTATTTGCTGCCGTGGGACCAGCTCAGCCTGTGGGCGGTGACCATTGGCGCCTCCATGGCAGAAGCCGTCCCACCGCAAGTGGTGGGCGACGCGGTCAACCTGATTGTGCGCGGCGCGCCCCAGTTCGGGGCCGGCGGTCTGTTGCGCTTTTATCTGCTCCACGTGCTGGCCCTTCCGCTGATACTCTTCGTTTTCCTGGGCGTGCACTATTACAAGGTGGTCATCCACGGTCACAGCCTGCCGCCGGAGGCGGAGGAGGTGGGGGAAGATACCGCCAAACGTGTGCCGATGGACAGGCGCACCTACTTTATGCCGGATGTGCTCACCAAGGAACTGTTTTACGTGGCGGTGCTCACCTCCGGCCTGGTGCTGTGGTCTATCTTCCTCTATCACGCCCCGCTGGAGCCGCACGCCGACCCGCTGGTGACGCCGCTGCACACCACCGCACCGTGGTATTTCCTGTGGTTGCAGGGCATGCTCAAGATCGGCGACAAGGTGCTGTGGGGGGTAATCATGCCTGGCCTGATCGTAAACCTCGGGCTGGTCATTCCCTATCTGGAGGTCGGCCCCAGCCGCCGCTACGGCGACCGGCGCGTTGGTCTCTCCGCCGCGGCTCTGGTCGTCGCCGTGCTGGCCATCCTCTCTTACATGGGCACCCCATGGTATGCGGTGTCTTCCTCCCCGGATCAAGAAGTGGTGGCGGCTCTGCTGCCGCAAACCCACCCCGGCCCGCTGCGCGAGACTGATTGGGGCCAGATCGAAAGCGGCACCTATCAGGCCGCCCGGTGGGCGTCCGCACCCACCGAGGGGTTGAAGCAACTGCTCGAGCTGTACAATCATGAGATGGACCTGGTGAGCGACCGGCTCAAGCAGGGTGAAGGCTACATGATCATCGAAGACTGGCAGGAAGGCCTGAAGAAGATCACTTTCCGGGTCACGTGGAAGAACGAGGACGGCACGGATGGCAGGTTCGAGCAAACCGCTTACTACGAGCGTGACTCGAACTACGATCAGGGAGAATAGGCAATGACCTGGCGTGTGATCGTTGGAACCGTAGCGTTTGTTGTAATGATGATTGTGGTGGGCTTCGTTCTGCTGACCGAGCAGAGCCGAATGGCAGACTTTACCATTGCCTATGAGGCGCGTCAGATCGAAGCCGGCGCTGCCCTGTTCCAGAACCTGTGTACTCCCTGCCACGGGGTACAGGGCAAGGGCATTGACGGGGTGGCGCCGTCGCTGAACGCCGCCGACCTGTTCGATGGCAGCCGTTTGTCGAAAATCGGCTGGACCGGTACGGCGGAAGACTACATCAGGGCGACCATCGCCTCCGGACGCCCGGTTGCCAGCGCGGGCACCAACTACCCCAACCGTATGCCTACCTGGAGCGACAAGTTCGGCGGCCCGCTGCGCGAAGACCAGGTCAATGCCCTGGTGACCTTCATTGTAAACTGGAAGACCACTGCGCTGGCTGAAGCTGCCGCTCCGCCCACGCCGGCTGTAGAGGGCTTCGGGACCGACATCACCAGGGCTTTGCCCGCCGGCGACGTAAAGAAAGGCGAGGTGCTGGCCACCGAGAAGGGCTGTGTGGGCTGTCACATCACTGCCCCGGTTGGCCCGGCCTGGCTGGCTGCCGGCGCTGCGCCGGGCATCGGCACTCGGGCGCAGACGAGCTTTTCCGCAGGCGACTACACCGGCAAGGCCACCTCCGCCGAGCAATATCTGGTGGAGGCCATTGTCCAGCCCAACGCTTTCGTGGCGCCGGGCTTCAATCCCGGCATTATGACCCAGACCTTCGGGCAGAGCCTGTCTACCCAGGATGTGGCCGATCTGGTGGCATACCTGCTCACACTTAAGTGACCTTGCCGACTACACTTGCCGGCTGCCGCCTCCGGGTCTGCCCGGGGGGCGGTTCTATCAGGGAGGCAATCATGAGCAACCGCCTGGCACGGGCCAGGAGCCTGGCCTTGATCTTCAGCCTGATCGTGCTCGCCGGGCTGGCGGTGCGCAGTGCTGCCGCTCAGACCGAGGGGGACCCGCAGCGCGGCGGAGAGTTGTTTAGCGCCAATTGCGCCGTCTGTCACGGCAGCGATGGCCGGGGCCGGATTGGGGCTGACCTGAACCAGTTCCCGGGCATCAATGTGGATGCCTTCCTGCGCGAGACCATTGCTCAGGGCGTGGCTGGCAGTGTAATGCCGGCTTGGGGGCAGGCCAACGGCGGCCTGCTCAGCGAGCAAGATATCAACGACATCGCCGCCTACATTGTGGGCGTGTTCGGCGGCACCGAGCCCATTGCCCCGGCGCCCACCTATGCGCCGGTCGTAATTCCGCCGCTGCCCAACGTCCAGGCCGATGTAAACGCCGGCGCGCAGGTCTTTCAACAGAACTGCGTGGTTTGCCACGGCGAACGCGGTCAGGGCCGGGTAGGCGCCATCCTGGCGAAGTCGTGGGCCGCCCCCATCCCCGATGCGCGCATCCGCGTGACCGTGCGGGATGGCATAGCGGGCAGCAAAATGCCGGCCTGGGGGCAGGCCAGCGGTGGCCCGCTCTCGGACGAGGACATCAATAACGTGGCGGCCTACGTGCTTACCCTGCAGCCGGTCGAGGGCGCGGCCACTACCGTCGCTCCGCCCGGCGGCCCCATCAGCAGGACCACCGGCCTGTTGCTGTTGGGGCTGGTGGGGGTGTTGATTGTGGCCGGGCTGGTCGTGTACTATCGCCGGGCATAGATCAAGATGAAGAAGCCCCTGCTCGCGATATTTGTGCTGCTGCTCTGGCTGGTTGCCACCCCGGCGTGGGCGCAATCCGGCGTCGCCCTGTCGCGGCTGGAGGTTGACCTGTGGCCGGAGTACGACCGGCCCGGGGTGCTGGTGCTGTACCGCATCACCCTCGATCCGGCAGTGGCAGTGCCGGCGGCGCTCAAGTTCCGCATCCCGGCGGTGGCCGGCCAGCCCAACGCGGTGGCCGGCAAGGATGCCAGCGGCGCGCTGTTGAACATCCCCTACACCACGGCTGCCGAAGCCGACTGGCTGCTCCTGACCGTTACCAGCGAGAGCCGCGACATCCAGATTGAGTATTATGACCCCGGCCTGAAAGCCACCGGCGACCTGAAGACCTTCACCTTCAACTGGCTCGGCGACTACGCCGTGAGCCAGCTTTCCGTGCAGGTCCAGCAGCCGGCTGGCGCCAGCAACTTGCAGACCAGCCCGGCGCTGTCCAATCAGGTAGTCGGCGGCGACGGACTGACTTACCTTAATGGCGATGTGGGAGCAGCGCCCGCCGGGCAGACCTGGACCCTGAGCCTGAGCTACCAGAAATCCGGCGCCGGCCTGAGCGTGCAATCTGTCCGACCCGCCTCCGGCGACGCCTCATCCGGCGGGTCGCCCTTTGCGACCGCGCCCTCCGGCGGCCTGCCTGGTTGGACCATCTGGGTGCTGGCCGGCCTGGGCGGCGTGCTGATTGTGGGCGGCGGCCTGTGGTTCTGGCAGAGCCAGCGCGCCGGGGGGGCGCCGGCGGGTGCTGCCCGGCGCCGCAGCCGCCGGCGGGCCGCTGATACGCTTTCTACAGCCCCGCCCGCCCGGTCGCCGGCCGGCCCCGAGCCTCGCGGAGCGGCGTTCTGCCACAATTGCGGCGTGCCGGTTGACCCCGCAGACAATTTCTGCCGCAAGTGCGGCGCCGAACTGCGGGACACTCCCTGATCTGACCCGCCCGCAGCAAACCCTGCCGGCCCCGCCAACCCCGCTCGAACCCCCACGCGCCCGCGGCCCTGCCCCGGCGCGTTTTGTTTGCGCGCGGGCTGCCCCCGGTCTGGCGGCCCGGCGGACCGGGCCAAACTACGCCCCTCGCGGTGAGTTTAGACACCTCCCCGGCTCCGGCAGTCCGGCTACAATGCACTGGCACAGGTGTATTGCGGTGGGGCCGGCATGAATCTGGTTGTCGTTTTCTTTCTGTATGGGCTGGCCTTCTTCAGCATGGGGCTGGTCGTGGGGCTGGAGGCCAGGCGCGCCATTGATTCGCGCTTTGCCCGCGCCCTGCGCCCGCTGGCGGCCTTTGGCATTCTGCACGGCACCCACGAATGGCTGGAGATGTTCAGCATTATCGCCGCCCGCCCTGGCGCCTGCCGGAGACTGAAAAGCCTGCCGAAAAGGTGGGCGGGAGTGAAAAGGTCGCCAGCCTCTCACAACACAAAAGACCGGGCCTGTTACCAGACCCGGTCTTTTGTGACTTATCGGTGAGGCTCAACCCGCTGGATCAGGGCCGTGTCATTCCTTGCACCGCATCCGGATCGAGGTTGGCGATCGAGTCGTACACAATCTGGATGATGTACTTCGGATTGTGCGCGAAGGCGCCTGGATCCTTCATCGAGTACTGGTAGTTGTAGGCCGATTCCAGCAACTTCGGCGTCCAGGCGTTGTAGCGTACCGTAGCGCCCTGGTCGTTCTTATCCGGCTGGCCGTCCTTGTCCTTGTCCACGAAGAAGTACGGGTAGGCAGCCGCGTTGTACACGATGGGAGTGCCCTGCGCGTCGCCGTAGACCTGAATGGCCGCGTACAGCGCATCGCGCATGGTGGAAAGTTCTTCGAAGATTCCTTCGGTGGTGCTGCCGTCACCGTCGTAATCTGTCGTGTCCATGCGGATCTTGTGCAGGTCTTCTGCGCTCTTGACGTTCACGTGGCAGCCCTTGCACAGGTCCACCTGCACGTTCAGGGCGTGCACCTCGTGGCACTGGGTGCACTGGTTGAGCGGGTGCTCGACATTCTGGCCCTTGTACTCCTCGCCGTCGAACTGGTATGCGCCCCTGGCGGCATCGCCAAACAGGGTGGCCCCGGCGGCAAAGTAGTGGATGTTGCGGAAGCCGAGCTTGTCGCTCACCTCGTCGGGCTTCAGGTCCTTCACCGCGTTGTTCACGCTCACGGTGGACTCGCGCCCCTGGTGGCACAGGATGCACAGGTTGGCATCCACCGGCTTCAGGTTGCCTTTGTCGTCCTTCTCGGTGCTGAAGGTCAGTTTGGCGCCGCTGGGGAACGGAACCGAGGTCACGCCGTAGCGCGCCGGCCAGTTGGCGGCGTCGTGGCAGGTGGTGCACATGAAGCCGTTGGCGATCGGGTTCGAGAGGTTGGCGCCTTCGGCGAGGAACTGCGGCAGGCCGGTGGCGCTGTGGCACTTCGAGCAGGAGGCCGGAACCCTGCCACGCTCGTCCCAGTGACGGAACGGCTCGGTGTTGCCGGCGAAGTGGCCGGCGTCGTTGCGGTGCAGCTTGCCCATATCCACCGGCCTGGCGAGCTTCGCGTTCAGATCCTCGGTCGAGTCGTACAGCAACTCGATAATGTACTTCGAGTTGTGGGCGAAGGCGCCCGGGTCCTTCACCGAAACCTGATAGTTGTAGGCAGCCTTCAGCAGGCGGGCCGTCCACGTGGCGTAGCGCACGTTCGCGCCGTCCTTCTGATCCGGCTTGCCGTCGCCGTCGGCGTCGGCGAAGAAGTACGGGTAGGCCGCCGGGTCGTAGGTGATGCCGACGCCGGCCACTTCCTTAGCATACGCCTGGATCGAGCTGTACAGGATCTCTTGCAGGCCCTTGAGTTCGGCGAAGACGCCTTCCTTGATGTCGCCGTTGCCGTTGTAGTCCTCCAGTGAGCCGTTCATGCGAACGGTCTTCAGGTCCTCAACGGTCTTCACGTCCGTGTGGCATTCCTGGCACTTCTCAACCCGGACCTCCAGCGAGTGCTGGTTGTGGCAGCCCAGGCAGGTGTCCGCGACCTCTACGTGACGGAACCTGGGATCATACACCTTGCCGTCGTACTCATAGCCGCCCTGGGCCTGGGCGCCGTACAGCGTCGCCCCGGCCGCAAAGTAGTGGATGTTGCGGAAGCCGAAGCGCACGTCTTTGCCGTTGGCGTCCTTGATCGGAGCCACCACGGCGTCCATATCGGTGACCTTGAAGGTCTCGTTGATCTGCTTGTCCACGCTCGCTTTGGATTCGCGCCCCTGGTGGCAGGTCATGCAGCGCGCCTCCGGGCCAAGCCCCTCGACCACCTTGCCGGAGGGGAAGGTCACCGCCGACAGGACAGTTGCGCCGTCGTTGTGGCAGGCCACGCAGGTAATACCCTGGTCCGCCGGTGGCTGCCCCTTGTCCACCTTGCCGGCCTCGCTCCCGTCCGCGCCGATGAAGTCCACAAAGCCGGTGGGCGTATGGCACTTCGCGCAGGTGGCCGGGACCTCGACCGGGTTCGTGTCGTCCCAATGGCGGAAAGGCTCGGCTGCCGCGTCAGCGTGGCCCGAGCCGGCCCATAATACCTCAAACGGGATCTCCACCGCTGGCTCGGGAGGCGCCGCCGGAGTAACCTCCTTGATCACCTCCTTCTCCACCACCCGGGTAACTTCCACCTCCCGGGTGACTTCCACTTGCACTTCCCTGGGCGAGCAGGCCACTGCCAGAATGGCAAACAGCGCCGCAAACCCCAGGAGTGCTACGATCTTCTTGATTCCTGGCATTCTCTCATCCTCCCTTTCTTAGAAAGTTGACCTCGCCGGCCACAGTCTGGCTGCGCCCGGCAATTACTGCCATTGCGATGGCTCTATCACTTCGATCAAGTCCCGCACCTCGCCCACCGGGCGCTGCTCGCTGCTCACCACCTGCACCTGCTCCTGCTGGGGATCCAGGCGGATCACCTTCAGAGAAGGCATGGCGCTCAGCAACTTGCTCAGTGGACAATGCCGCGTGACATCCGGATCGGTGGCATCCAGGATCACCGCCGTAGGCCGGGCGGCGATGACCTGCGCCAGCGCATCATCCTGCCGGGAGTCCACCGTGAGGAGTTCCAGCGCCATCTGTTGCTTAAGACGGCTGGCGATTCCCTCTACAAACAGCGAACGGCTGGACAATATCACGACGCGCGACACAGGTACCTCGATCGTTTGCGACATTCGTCACACCCTGTAGATTAATGCAAGATGAGGGAACTGGCAACGCCCGGCGGTCTAAACCTGAGAACACGGAAGGGTAGGCAAAAAGCGCGCAGAAACTACCCGAAAGGGTAGGGAAGAGATTTGAGATTTGAGATTGGGGATTTGAGATTGCGGATCGGGGCCGGTGCGCGCGTGGGGAACCAGGTCCGGGGGGCAGGAGCGGCTGCCCACGCGGGCAGCGCTCAGGCCGGGGGCCGGGAGGCTAGCAGTCCGGCCCGCATGGCCTGGGTGACAGCCTCGGTTCGATTCTGCGCCCCCAGTTTCTGCAGAATGTTCTTCATATGATACTTGACCGTGTTTTCGCTCAGCGAGAGCGCGCTGGCGATGGCCTTGTTCGAGCGCCCATCGGCGACATGTTGCAGCAGTTCCACCTCGCGTTCGGTCAGAGCCGGCGCGCCGGACGGTTGCCGGGCGTTCTCCGCCAGCCCGTGCAGCAAGCGGGCCGTGGTCCGGGGAGTCATAGCTGCAGCGCCGCGTTCCAGCCCGTGCAGCAAGGTCAGGAATTCGTCGGCGTTCAGATTCTTCAGCAAGTAGCCGTGCGCCCCGGCCCGCACGGCTTCCAGCAGGTCGGCTTCGGCCTCCGAGACGGTCAGCATTACCACTTTGATCTCCGGTCGCTCGGCGACCAGCGCGCGCAGGGCCTGCAGGCCAGACATGCCGGGCATGGCGATGTCCATCAACACCACATCCGGGGACAGTCGGCGTGCGGCCTCCACCGCAGCCCCTCCGTCGCCCACCTGGCCGACCACCTCAAAGCCGGCGGCCTCCAGCAGGCTGGCGATGCCGTCGCGAAACAGGGAATGGTCGTCGGCGACCAGCACGCGCATGGGCTTCAGCTCTCTTTCACGCTCAAGCGCACCGAAACGCGGGTGCCGGCGCCAGGGGAGGTCTGCAGGTCGAATTCAGCGCCGATGGCTTCGGCGCGCTCGCGCATGGTGCCGAGACCAAAGTGGGGCCGGCCGTGGGCGTGCACTTTTTCTGGTTGAAAGCCCTGACCATCGTCAGTCACCGTCAGTTCCAGCATGTTGCTGCCATTGCGGCTCACGTGCAGGTCCAGCCGGGCCAGACTGGCCCGGGCATGCTTACGGATGTTGGTGAGTGCTTCCTGCACGATGCGCAGCAACTGAAGTTCGATTTCGGTGTTGAGGGGCTGTTCGCGCGCTGCCGGGGCGATTTCCACTGCCACCGGCACTCCGCTGAGCTGGCTGAACTGCGCCACGTACTTCTCCAGCATGGGCGCCAGCCCGCCGTTGGTCCCACCGGTCACTTTCAGGCCCAGAATAGCCTCGCGCACGTCCACAAACAGATCGCGGGCGGCCTGCTCCAGGTGCGCCAGATGTTCGTCGGCCGCGGCGATCCGTCGTTTTTTGAGCAGCAGCCGGGCGGCCATAGCTTTGGTGTTCACGTAGCCCAGCAGTTGCGCCATGCCATCGTGCAGTTCGCGGGCAATGCGCTCGCGCTCCTCCACAATGGCGCGCTGGCGCAACTCGCTGCGTTCCCTCTCCTCGCGCGCGTGGCGCACCAGTTCGTCGGCCATGCGGTTGAAGGCGCCGGCCAGCTCATCCAGTTCATCGGAGGCGGCCGGCCCGACCGGCAGGCGGGCGGTGAACTCGCCCCCGGCGTAGGCTGCCAGCGGCTGGCGCAGCGCCTCCACCCGGCGCACTATCAGCCGGTGGACCAGAAAATATACGCCGGCAGTCACCAGCAACGTAATCAAGCTGGAAGTGGCCAGGTCTATTTGCAGGTCCTGGATAATATGTTGCTCCAGCGAGTTAATCGGCACATCCGCCAGCAAAATGCCCAGGTGTGGGCGGCCTGCCGGGTGACAGGCGGCGCAGCCCGGCCCGTTGGGGATGGGCGCAGCGACGCGCAATATGCCCCCGTCCCCGGAAAGCAGGGCCGAATGCGGGCGTGCCTCGGGCGGGTAACGGTGACACTCCACACATCCCGGGTCCGGCAACTGCTGCGTCCGGCCGATCTGGCTGGCTTCGCTGTCGAACTTGACCTCCTGGTTCAGGTCCAGGATCTGCACATTGCGGATGGCGTTGACCCGGCCCAGGTCATCCAGCACCTCGCTCAGCATCTGCCGGTCGTTGAGCAGCATGGCGTGCTGCAAGCTTCCAATGATGGCTTCGCCAATCTGGGCCGCCGTCAGGCGGGCCTGCTCCTGCACCAATTGCCGCTCTCGCAGGTAGTGCACCAGCGAGAGCGACGACATGGCAAGAAAGGCCGGCAGGGCCACCCCCAGGGCCACCCTGGCCCGCAGGCTGTGACGGAAGCGCCAGAAAGAGGCTTTCATTACAGTGGCGCAAAACTCACTTTTCCCGACCGCCGGAGTCAGGGCTTTAGCCGGGGGCGCGCGGCCATTCACCGGCTGAAGCCTCGACTCCCTGCCGACCGAAAGCGACTTATGCGGTATTGCCTTTCATTTTTCCGGCGCGTTGGCGGTAATCCATTCCTTCACCAGCGTGAGTTCCTCCGGCGTGAGCTGTCCAAAGTGCGGCTGTGCGCCCGACTGCTTCCCAACCAGCAAGCTGTTTTCGGCGTCTCCGGGCGCGATCACCGGGCCGGTTGTGCTGCCGGCCATCAGTGTGGCATACTTGCTCACGTCCAGGCCCTGGATGCCGCCCTGGCCGTGGCAACCGCCGCAGCGGGCCTGCAACAGCGGGCCGATGGTATCGGCGTAGGTGAGCGCGCCGCCGGTTGGGGGCGGCGGGGCCGGGGTGGGGGTGGGCGGGAGTTGCGCCACAAGAATCTCGCGCAGGCCGGGCGCGTCGAAGCCGGCGTAAGTCCACACACTCCCATGGCAGGCGGAGTTGGAGCAAAAGCTGCTATTGTCCGTCCCGCCGGGGTTGGCAGTGCTGTGGCAATTGGCGCAGGTAGCGTTATCAAAGGCCAGGTGGTGCTGGGCGATCCAGTTCGGGTTGAGGTGCGATTGCGGCTCCGGCCCGCGGCTGATTTCGATCTCGGTCACGAAGTCCTGGGCGCTGCTCATCACCGGGACAGAGTGACACAGGTTGCACTCCAGTCGCACCGCCTCCTGATCGGCGTTCAGGTGTTTGCCGTCGTGGCAGCGGAAGCAGCCGGGGGTATCTTTGTGCCCCAGGTTGTTGGGGTGGGAGTCCCAGTCGGACCTCTGGTGCAGGAAGACCGACTGGTTGTAGATTTCCTGCAGGGTCGCGACGGCGCTGCGGACGGTTCCCTGGTTGGCTGCGTAGTAGTCGGGATAGTACACCCGGTAGTAAGCCTCCAGCCCGGCAATGCCATTCAAGGCCTGACCCTGGCTGATGTAACTGGCCCGCAGTACCTCCACCCCTTTGGCTTTGATCTCCGGGATGCCGGCGTCAATCACGCCCCGGGACAGGGCGATATCCAGAGAGGCCTCCGGGGTGTTGACCAGATGGGTGATCCGGTTGTGGCAGGTGATGCAATCCATCTCCTTCAGAGCACTCTCGGGCATGCTGGCCGGGTCCACGCCGGCTCCTTCGGACAGGTCGGTGTACTCATCCACCGTGCCATCGTCGTTGTACACGCGAACGTAGGGAATGTGCTGCTCTTCTTTGTCGGTCGGGTAGTACAGAATGCGGTTTTCGATGTGCCAGTGGATGCCGCGCCCCAGGCCCAGGCGCTTGCTGCCCCCGCCGGTCTTGAGCACCAGATAGACGCTGGTCGGCGAGCTGTTCACGTCTGTACCGTAGCGCTGGATCTGGCGCAAGCTGTCATCGGAAAACTTTTCCGGGAAGTGGCAGCGCTCGCAGGTATCGCGCGCCGGGCGCAGCTCGGAGGCGGTGATGGGGAATTCGTACTGCTTGAAGGCCAGCGAGACAATGTGTCTGATGTCGCCCGCCTTGCGTGTGAAGCGCACGCTGATCACGTCGCGCCCGATGTGACATTCTACGCAAGCCACCCGCGCGTGGGGCGAGGTCAGGTAGGCCGTGTACTCCGGCGGCATGGTGTGGCAGGCGGTGCCACAAAAAGTCGGCGAATTGGTGTACTCCCAGCCGATCGCGGCGCCGGACAGCACGAAGATCGTCAGTACGCCCAGAACTGCGTAGGGCAACAGACGCCGCCAGCGCGACGCCCCCTCGCCGGGGAAGAAGAAACTGCGTAGAAACGAACGGAAACGCTTCATCATCGGCCTCAGTTGTCCGGCGCGCTGCCAGAGACCTTCAGGGTCTTTGAGACCCTGAAGGTCTGACGCGGAATGTTGCCCTCAGTTGTCCGGCGCGCCCCCGGCGATCCAGTTCAGGATAACCTGGAGTTCATCGTCTGGCAAAGCGCCGCCGGGCGGCATAACCGTCCCTGCTTGCTGGGTGCCAAGCAGCTTTTGCGCCAGCAGGCTGCCGCGGGCATCCCCCGGCGTCACTGCCGGCGGATTGGCCCCGCTGTTAATCACGGTATCCCTCGTGGAGGCATCCCATCCACCCAGAGAGGTCTGCTCATTGTGGCAGGGGGCGCAGCGCGCCTGCAAGACTGGCAGCACCTCCCCGGAGAAGCCGGGTGGCGCGGCCGGCGTTCCGCCGGGCGCCGCCTCGGCGGGCTGGAGGCTGCGGATGTATCTCACGAGCTGCTGAAGCTGGTCCAGGGAGAGGATCTCGCCCCAGGCGATCATGGCCGTAGCCTCGTGCCCTTTGCTGATGGTGTCGAACAGGGCCTGGTCGTCGAACCCGGCCCGCATCTGCGCGTCAGCAAGCGCCGGCCCGATGCCGCCTCCGCCCTCCGGACCGTGGCAGCGGGCGCACACATTGGCGTACACCTGGGCGCCGGTGAGCGCCGACTGACCTGCCGAGACCTCCGTCGGCAATTCCACCGGCGGGTTGGCCTCCCAGTTGCGCAAGAAGGCCACCAGGGCGTCAATCTGATCCGAATTGAGCGGTCCGCCATAGGCATCGCCGAAGGGTGACATGCCGAAGTTCGGCTGGCCCTGCGAGATGATGGCGCGCAGGGTGATGTCGTCGCGGGTCTTGAGGAACTCGGCCGAGCTGATGGGGGCGATGATGTCGCCGGAGCGGGTGGGATTCGGGCCACCCTCGCCGAACTGACCGTGGCAGGCGGCGCAGCTATCGGCGAAGATCTGTGCGCCCTGGGCGCTGCTGGTGCCCTTGCTGGCTGCCAGGGTGTACTTCACCAGCGCATCCAACTGCTGCGTGGTGAGGAGCTGTCCCCACACGGGCATGGTGACGTGCGGGCCGCCGGTGGCGATGATCTTGCGCGCGGCCTCTTTGTTCGGAGCCGAGGGCACTACATCGGCATGGCAACTGCTGCAGTGCTGCCCGAACAGGGTTTTTCCGGCCGGAGCGGAGGCCGGATCGGCAACGTAGGCAGCCAGCGCATCCAGGTCGGCTTCGCTCAGCG
This sequence comes from uncultured Anaerolineales bacterium, assembly GCA_964478665.1. Lineage (GTDB taxonomy): Bacteria > Chloroflexota > Anaerolineae > Anaerolineales > CAYZNA01 > CAYZNA01. Next base: position 13,503 of record CAYZNA010000002.1, on the reverse strand, counting down.
TGCCGCGCCAGGCGGGCATGCTCAGGTGCTGGCCTCCCTGGCTGATCAAAGCCGTCAACTGCTTTTCGTCCCCGCTGAAGGCCACGCCCTTGCCGTGGCAGCCGGCGCAGTTCACGGCAAACAGCCGTTGCCCGTCCGGCGCGGCCAGGAAGTTCAGCAGGGCATTGCGCTCGGCGGTGGACAGGGTCTCGCCCCAGGCCGGGACTGTCACCTCTTTGTGGGGTGGGTAGCCGGGGCCTTCACCCAGCACACGTTGCAACTCCAGCGGATTGCCGGAGGCCAGCACGGTGAGTTCGTGACATTCAGCGCACTGGGCGGTGTACACCGCGCTCCCCTGCGGGGAAAGGATGAAGCCGGCCAGCGCGTCAATTTCATCAGTGCTCAGGTCGCCGCCCCAGGCCGGCATCCCCTCGTGTTTGCCCTGGGCGATCAGCGTGTGCAGATCGGCGCCGGGCGGCACATCAATGCTCGGGCCGTGGCAGTTGGAACAGTTCTTGCTGTACAGCGCGGCTGCTTTGTCCACGTCGGCGGCTGCCTGGGGCGGCGCGGCTTCACGGATGGAGAGCACCGTCAGCGCGCCGATAGCGATCACGATCGCAGTTGCCGACAGGCTGGCAACCGGCCGGTTGAGGAAGTGGCGCCGGGGGCTTCGGTCAATGAAGGGCAACAGCAGTAGCAACAGAATTCCCAGCGTGGGAATCACCATTACGCCAATAACTTCCAGATTGCCCGGGAAGTACTTGAGGAGCTGAAACAGAAACAGGAAATACCATTCCGGTCGAGGGGTATAAGCGGTGTCCGCCGGATTGGCGCGGGCCTCTGTGGGCACCCCGATGAAGGCAGCCAGCGCGACCAGAGCCGCGAAAACAAGCAGCGAAACGATAACATCCTTGAAGATGATATCCGGGAAAAAGGGAACGCCCTCTTCTTTGGCTTCGTGGTAACGGTCGCGGTAGGACTGCCTCTCTTGTGCGTTCATTTCTTACTCACCCCTCCCCGGCACGGCGGTGATACCGATGCGAATGACCAGGTACATGTGGGTAATGAGCAGCGTCAGCAGCGCGCCCGGCAGAAACCAGATGTGCACGCCGAAGAAACGCGCCAGTGTTACCCCGGAGAGGTCGTCCCCGCCGCGCATGATGCGCAAGATCCACGGGCCGATGCCCGGGGCCACGCCGGCAATCCGCGTGCCCACGGTGGTGGCCCAATAGGCTTTCTGGTCCCACGGAAGCAGATAACCGGTGAAGCCAAAGCCAACCACCACCAGCAGCAGAAAAACGCCGGTCAGCCAGGTCGCCTCGCGGGGGAATTTGTACGCGCCGTAATAGAAGGTGCGCAGCATGTGGAGCACGACCAGCACAACCATGGCGCTGGCGCCCCAATGATGCAGCCCTCGAATGAACCAACCCGCCGGCACCTGTGTGGTGATATACGTCACGCTGGCGTAGGCCTGATCGGGCGTGGGCACGTAGTAGATGGTCAGCAGAATTCCGGTGACTATTTGTAGCACGGCCACAAAGAGCGAGGCGCTGCCCAGGGTATACAACCAGTTTACGTGCGGGATTTTGCGCAGGAAGATGGTCGTCCACACCCCGCGCCAGCCAAAACGATCGTCCAGCCAGTCGCCCAGTTGTGTACTCATGTCAGCTTCTCCGGATGGAGAGTACGCCATCCTCAACCTTTGTCTCGAACCGATCCAGCGGGCGCGGCGGCGGCCCCGAGATCACATTCCCGTCTTTGTCGAAAACGCCGTTGTGGCAGGGGCAGAAGAAACTCTCCCGCTCGGGGACCCAGCGCACCCGGCAACCCAGATGGGTGCAGATGCTGGACATGGCGACGTAGCTCTGCCCATCGTCTGTCAGGACGTAGGCCGAGACCTCCTCCTGATCGGTAATCCAGCCGGTCTGGCGTTCGATGTTGGTTTTGAACAGGGTCGGGACGCCGGGTTCAACTTTGCTGACGGCGCCCAGCCGCACCCAGCTCTGTACGTTCTTCTGCAGCGCCGGTCCAATGATGTAGCCTATTGCCGGCAAACTGATTATTGCTCCGATCAGCCCGCCAATGGCAGCAATGGCCGCGCTCATGAACTTGCGCCGGCTGATCTCACCAGATGTGCTTTCCATAAACTCCTCCTCGGGTCTCAGGGCGAACTTTCCGCGGCGCCAGCCCTGATCCACTCCACGACCAGCGTCAGTTCCTCCGGGGTAAGTTGGCCGGGGTGTCCCCCGGCAGATTGTTTGATTGCCAGCGTGCTGGCCTGCGCGTCCCCCGGTACCACCGCCGGGCCGGACTTGCCGCCTTTCAGGGCGCCAGCGTATTCGGCCAGCGTCAGGCCTCCCAGGGCGGTCGGACCATGGCAGGTGCCGCACTTATCGCTCAGCAGCTTGCCGACGCCGCCCTCCCACGCTACCGATTGCATCGGGGCCGGGGTGGGGGTGGGCGGCGGGACCGGGCCGGGGGTGGGGGTCTGCGGCGAGTACACCACCACGCGCTCCGCCGGCGGCAGGGTTGTGATGGCGGTCTGCTCAAAGGTGACAAAGTAGTAGATGCCGACCAGCAGGGCGGCAGCCAGCAGGCTGTAGGCGGGCAAGAAAACGCGCCGGCGGCGGGCGAGCGCGCCCGGGTCCACCGGACGGCTGGCCTCCCCCGCTTTCAGATCGGCCAGCTCCAGCGGGTGCTCGTGAATCATCTCTTCTTCGCTGAGCCTGCCGGTGAACATGCTCTTGTTGAAACGGCGCAGGTGCACCTCGTAGATATGCCAGACGATAATCGCCAGCACGGCCAGCAAGGCCTCGCCGCCGTGGGCGGCCCTGGAGGCGGGGATGATCTGCCCCGGCAGCCGGCTGGCGGTGGCAATCGGGTTCCACAGCATAAACCCGGTGATAATCATCACCCCCGTGCCCCAGACCAGCGACCAGTATTCGGCCTTCTCTTCAAACGTGTAACGGCCCTGCTGAGGGGGTAGCTTGCGCAGCCCCAGGTTGTAGGCGAAGGCGGCAGCCGCGTTGCTGATGTCTCTCACGCTCGGGAGCATGGACAGGCCCACACGACGAACCAGCACCCGGTAGCCCAGCGCGCCCGCATGGTAGACCGCGACCAGCATCAGCAGGGTGGCCGCCACCCGGTGAATGATGCGCACGGCTTCGATGCCGCCCATCCCGGCGATCATGCTGGTGGCCCACGGCTGGGCGGCGTACTTCTGCGGCATTCCGGTAACCGCGAGGGTAATGAAGGAAAACACCATCACCCAGTGCTCCAGGCGCTGCGATAGCGAGAAACGAGTGTACTCGCGGGTCTGGCTCATGAGGCTTCTCCGGCCGGGCTGTGGATCTTGCGCCGGCGCAACAGCGCCCGGCGACCGATGTCGCTGGCCACGAAGAGCGCCATGCCTCCCAGTACGCCGGGGATAAAGTACCGGTAGAACAGATTCACGTAATACACCAGCGAGTTATGATCCTGGCTGGGGCTGTAGTGACTGAGCCAGGCAGCCGGGAAGTTTTCGGTAGCATCCGGGTGGCACTTCTGGCAGGTGCTCAGCAGGTTGCGGCGGATTACAGTTGAATTGGGATCGGTGATCAGTTTGATGCTGTGCACGCTGTGGCAGTCCACACACACCGGCTTGTTGGTCTGTTGATCGGGCGCGGTTTTCTCAAATAGGGTGACGGTAGTGCCATGAAAGTCGGCCAGATAGGTGTTCATTACATCGGTGCGCACACCATACTTGTTCATCAGCGCCGGGTCGGTGTGGCACTTCGCGCAGATGTCGGGTGAACGCAGGCGAAAGAGGCTGCTGTTAGCCTCCGAGATGTTGTGCACCCCGTGGCAGTCTATGCAGGTGGGCACGTCCGGGTTGCCCACGCTCAGGGCCGCACCGTGTACGCTGGTCAGGTAAAGCTGGTAAATCTCATTGTGGCATTTTGCGCAGGTACGCGGGATGCGCGTGCGCGGCTCATTCGCGGACTGGACATCGTGGGCGCCGTGGCAATCGGTGCAGACCGCGGCGTTGGGATTCCCTTCTTCCAATTGGCGGCCGTGTACGCTGTCCAGCGCCCTCTCATAGTTCCCGGAATGGCACTGCCGGCAGGTGGTGTAAAGTTGCAGGCTCAGGTCGCGCCGGGTAGTTGCGGTCAGCGCCGGATGGGGGTAGCCGCTGATATTCGGGTGGCACTGCACACAGGCATAGCCCTTACTGCCATGCACCGACTCCGCATACGTGCTTTCGCCTATGTACAGGCCGAGCGTCTCACCCGAGGCCAGCTCAACGGTGAGCGAGGGGTTGGAATGGCAGGCCAGGCAGCTTTCGTTGCTCGGGGTGCCGCCCCCTCCCTGCACCTGGGGCGCGGCCCGCACCTGGCCGGGCAAAAGCAGCATGGCCAGGGCCAGTATGGGTAATCCTACCCAACGCAGCAGTCGCATCTTTCCTCCTGCCGGGTGTAATCCAGCCAGACTCAGTTTCATTTTAGTCAGGAGATTTGGCCCTTCACAGTGACGAAGTACAGAGGAACCGGGGTAATTAATCATCACGTAGGGAGATAGTTAGAAATGTGGCCCCTGGGCCAGATGGCTGCGCCCACCTTGAGGGGGCAAGCTACAAACTTGCCCTACGGCTGTCGCGCCGGGGTTCTCCGGCCACAGCAAACACCGGGCCGGGGACGTGCTCCCGGCCCGGTGTTTGCTGCAACCAGCACGCAGGCCGGGGCCGACTATCCGAAAACCGTAGCGGGCATCCCGGAGTTGGCGCGCGGGGAGGCGAGGCCCGTAGCCCCGCATCCCCATGCGGGGGCAGGCATCGGGATGCCCTTCTACGGTTTTCGGACAGGCGCTAAGCAATCGTAAAAGAATAAGTTCCGTCAAGACCCTGAGGGTCTTCGAGACCCTCAGGGTCTGAAACCGGGAAGTTATACTTTTACAGACCCTAAGGTCTGGTGTGGTAGCCCTGCGCCTTCTCCTTCAGTTGCTCGTCGGTCTTGGGTGTGGCCTTGCCGCCTTCCACGTGGCAGCCCCGGCAGGCAAAGTCCGGACTGATCTGCGACAGAGAAACGCTGCCGTCCTCGCTGAACTGGCCGACCTGGTTGGGGTCAATGGCCATCAGGTGGATGCGGATGTCGCCGGTGAACTTCGCTGCGTCTCCCCAGGCGCTCTTGGCGATGCGGGGCATGTGGCAGTCTATGCACTGGGCCACCGTCGGGTGCACCAGCGAGTCCTGGAACTCAGCCTGCTGGAAGTGGCAGTTCTGGCACTGGGTTTTGGTGGTCTGCACGCCGGCCTGGCGCAGTTGGACCACGCCGGTGTGCGGATCGTGGCACACCACGCAGTCCAGCGTAATGTGCTTGCTCTGGAACAGCTCCTCGTATTGCTCGTGGTGCTCGATGAAGCCGCCCCTGGCGTTTACCTCGGTGATTCCACCGCGGCGGTGGCAGGCGCCGCACAGCTCCGCGTCGCGGTCAATCTGCATGCTCACGCCGCGCGGGTTGGCAATGTGCAGGCTGCCCGGCCCGTGACAGCGCTCGCACTGGATGCCTGGCTCGGCCCAGGTACCCACGATGCCGGGCAGATCGTCCTGATGCCCGTCTGGGCTGTAGCCGGTGGTGTGGCAGGCGCCGCAGTTATAGGGCAGGTTGGCCTCGCCAGAGTGAAACTTTACCCAGCCGGCCTGCTTGCCAACGATGGCGTTGGCAAAGTTGTACTGGTTGAGATAGTCAGCGTTGCCCGACTTGCCAGGCTCATCGGTGATGATGTAGCCCTCTTTGTTCACGAAGCGGGCCTTCCAGATGTAGCCGCCGATCACGTAGCTGATGTCATTCCAGGTGTAGCCGGCCGGCAGCTCGGTGACCGCAGTGAACGGATACGTGGGGGCCTTGCCATCCACAACTTTGGTGAGCTTGTACGGATGGCCGGATTTCATGAAGGTTTCATACGTGCCCTTGTGGCAGGCGCCACAGGTGGCAGAGCCAACGTAGGTCGCGCCGGTTGCGCCAGCGGCGGCGGCCTCCCCCGCCGGCCCGGCCGGGCCGGCGGCCCCGGCTGACCCGGCCGGCCCCTGAGGACCGGCAGGCCCCGCCGGTCCGGGGGGGCCTGCCGGTCCGGCCGGTCCCTGAGCGCCGGCGCAGGCAGCCAGCAGCACTACCGCTACCGCCAGCGCACCTATGAATAGCAATTTACGGGACATGGTTACATTCTCCTTGTGTGAAAGTGTTCCCGAAGATCGTCTTGCAACACGATGGGTGTTCGTTCTCTTTCTGTTTGTTATCGTTTTCACCTCCGTGTGCGACGCTGTCGCGGAAAAGGGCTGCTCGGGTGCCGTTGGCGCCCTCCACGGAATCGCTTTCCCGGGCAAACCAGGCCCCGGCGGGATTGTGGTAAACTGCCCATTGCTGGGGCTTATTATACATTGTGAATGGCGTTCCCACAACGCATTAGTGGGTTTTGTCACCCAATTCACGGGAAGAGTTACACAACTGGGACCGCGTTGTGTTATGCTACAAGAGAGCCACGCCAACCGCGCGACTGCTTACGTTTTCGGCATGGACCTTCCTCACACCCTCATCTTCGGTTTGTATGGCCTGGCCTTCTTTAGCCTGGGGCTGGTGCTTGCGCTGGAAGCCGGGCGCACGCGCGGTCTGCCGCTTGGGCGTTTCCTGTGGCCGCTGGCGGTCTTTGGACTGCTGCACGGGCTACACGAATGGCTGGAACTGCTGATGGGGCTGGATGTGTTTCTGGCCCTCGGCGAGCTGGCAGTCTGGCTGCGGCTGGGGCTGCTGGCATTGTCCTTCGCCTCGCTGCTGGCTTATGGCGTACAGGTCTTCCGGCCGCCGGAACACCTGGCCGCGCTGGATGCCTGGATCGGGGCTGCGTTGCTCAGCCTGTACATCGCCGGCGCGCTGTGGCTGCGCGCGATCCACGGCGGCGACAGCCGGACCTGGTTTGATGCGGCCGATGCGCTCAGCCGGTATATGCTCGGTGTGCCCGGGGCGTTGCTGGCGTGGCGGGCGGTGGCCCGGCAGACGCGCCAACGCGTTTCGGAGGGTCGCCTGGCGATTGCCGGCACGGTGCGCTGGATGTCGGCCGCTCTGTTCGGCTACGCACTATCACAGATGTTCGTGCCGCGCAGCCCGATCTTCCTTGCCTCACTTGTGAACACAGACACCTTTCTGGCGCTCACGGGTGTTCCTATTCAGGTGGGCCGGGTGGCGGCAGCCGCTGTCCTGGCGCTGGCGGCCGTGCGCGCTACCCAGTTGGTGGAACAGGAGCGCCTGCAGGAGGTGGAAACCGCCCATCGCGAGCGGCTGGCGGCGCTGGAGCAGGCGCAGGCAGAACTCGCCCGGCGCGAGGCGCTCCAGCGCGAGTTGCTGCGGCATACCGTGGTAACACAAGAGGAGGAACGCGCGCGCATTGCCCGCGAATTGCACGACGAAACCTCTCAGGCCCTCACGGCCCTGTCGCTGCAACTGGCGGCGCTGGAAAACGCCCTGCCGGCCAATCCCGCGGCGGCCGCGACCGGCGCAGCCACTGCCCGCCAGTTGACCCACGAGATGGCCGAACGCCTGAAGCGATTGGTGAGCGACTTACGCCCGGCCCAGCTTGACAATCTGGGATTGACCCACGCCCTCTCGGCTCTGGTTGACAACGCTGGCGCCGGCCTTGGCTTGCAGGTTGAATTTGCGGTGGAGGGCCAGCGCCGGCGGCTCGATCCGCGCGCCGAGACCGCGCTGTATCGCATTGCCCAGGAGGCGCTGACCAACGTGGCTCGCCACGCCTGTACCCGCCGGGCCCAGGTGCGCCTGAGCTTCCAATCCGATCAAATCTGCCTGCAGGTGAGCGATCAGGGGCGCGGGTGCCAGCTGGCCTCCGGGGAGGAGAGCACGATCACCGGCTGGGGCCTGGCCGGGATGCGGGAGCGCGCGGAGCAGGTTGGCGGGCTGTTCGGTTTTGCCTCGCAGCCGCAGGTGGGAACCACGGTTCGGGTCTGTATTCCTCTAACCTAGCAGGCTGCAGGGAGTGCGGAAGATGAGCACAATTCGATTGTTGTTGGTGGACGACCACGAAATTGTCCGCTCTGGCCTGAAGGCCTTTTTGAGCGGCTTCCCCGACCTGGAGGTGGTTGGGGAGGCTGGCAGCGGCGAGGCAGCCCTGTCCCTGGCCGCGCAGTGCCAGCCAGACGTGGCGCTGATGGATGTTTCCATGGCCGGCATAGACGGGATGGAGACCACCCGCCGCCTGCACGCCGCCCGGCCGCAGACGGCAGTGCTGGCTCTCACCGTGCACTCCAGCAAGGAATTTCTGTTCGAGATGCTCAACGCCGGGGTTTCCGGCTACGTGACCAAGCAGGCGGCCACCGAGGAGCTTGTGGCCGCCATCCGGGCGGTGGCGCGGGGCGAAGTGTACGTCCAACCGGCCATGGCCCGGCTGTTGCTGGCGGACTACTTGCGACTGGCCAACATCACGCCGGCCGCCCCGGAGAGCGCGGCGCCCTCCACTGATCCCGGCCTGGCCGCCCTTTCCGGGCGCGAGCGGCAGGTGCTGGAACGGGTGGCGCAGGGCCATTCCAATCAAGAAATCGGCGAGGCGCTGGGCATCAGCCCGAGGACGGTGGGCCGCCACCGCGAACGCATCATGCACAAGCTCAACCTGCACTCGCGCGGCGACCTGATCAAGTTTGCCTTGCGCACCGGACTGATCACGCTGGAGTAATGGCGCCCGCCTTCCGGCGCGCGCGAACTTGACAGCCCCTCGCACGCTCGCTACAATCCCCTTGCACACCTCTGCCGAATCGCCTTCAGGGCCTCAGGAGCGTGATCAACATGGTTGCCCGGACCACAGCCGCATTCCCGACCCCGCCCGTTGCGAAAGCCGAACGTACAACGCCCGCCCGGGGCGAGTGGACCTACGAGGACTACCTGCGCTTGCCGGACGACGGCCGGCGCTACGAAATAATCGAAGGAGTGCTTTACGTGACCAATGCACCCTCTTATGACCATCAGTTCACCGTGGGTGAACTACAGAGCGAGCTTCGAGCGTTTGTAAAGGCCAGAGGATTGGGCGTAGTGCTGACTGCCCCCTTCGAGGTACACCTGCCCGGCATTGCCCGGCCGGTCCAGCCGGACGTGCTGTTTATCGCTGCCGAACGGCAACCGCACCCCGGCGCCAGTTTCTACGAGGGCGCGCCAGACCTGATCGTGGAGGTGCTCTCTCCCGGCAGCCTGCGGCTGGATCAGGCTGTGAAGCTCAGCGCCTACGAGCGCGCCGGCGTGCGCGAATACTGGCTGGCCGACCCGAAGACGCGCTCCATTACCACTTATACCCTGCCGGCCGGCGGGCAGGAATACCTGCTGTTGGGCCAGTTCGCCGCCGGCGAACACCTGCGCTCGAACGTGCTGCCCGGTCTGGAGCTGGCAGTGGAGGGTCTGTTCCTCCCGCCGGCTGGCTGATACATTCGCCGCGTTTCAGCGCGTGCAGATCGAAACAGGGTAGGCAGGGGCAATGCCCCTGCCTACCCTGTTTTTCTGATCTCACGCCCGGCGGCTACGGCTGCAACGTGACCTCCACGCTGCTCAGGTGAATCAGGCCGGGGATGCCCACACTGACATCCTTCACCACTACCCGCCCGACCTGTGCCGCCCCGATGGCGTATGGCACATTCACGCTGAACGGGCCAGGCTGCCCGCCGAAGGCCGGCGCTTGCACAAGCACGCTGGCCTGGCCCACCACCGTCCCGTTCTCATCTTGCACCTCCACCGCCAGCGTTTGCTCAAAGCTGGCCACGGCAATCCCGCTCACGGTCACGCTGCCGCCAATCAGCACCGCGCCGGGCTGCGGGCCGGAGATGAAAACGGTCTCGGTGTGAATCTGGCCGGGCACGAAGACGGGTGCGCCGGAGGCCAGCAACTGCACCGGCGTCGAGGAAAGATGCACCAGCCCGCCGTCGCGCGCGCTGCGGATGCTTACCTGCACCCGGGCGCGCTGCACCTTGCCGGTGAAGGGCAGCTCCACCGAAAACGGCCCGCGCACGCCCGCATCTGCCTGAATGGCGGCCGCCTGCTGGGCAATGGTTGCGCCGTCCTCGGCGATCAACTCCACCAGCACCTGCTGATCCGGGGCCGGGTCGGAGAGGCCGGATACCAGGATCGGGCTGACTACCCGTGCACCCGGTCCGGGGGACAGGATGAGGATGCTCTCCTCCGGGGCCACCGGGGAGGCGGTCTCGCCGGGGACCGGGGTTTCGGTGGCCGGGACCGGGGTCGGGCTGGGGGAGGGGGTCGGGCTGGGCGGCGCCGGGGTGGGGGAGGGGGTCCGGCTCAACGTTTCAATTGTTGATTGAGAATATCGGCCAACTGGCCGATGCTGATTGGTTTGCGCAGGAACACGTTGGCGCCGTTGGCCTTCGCCCGCCGCTCAGCCTGCGGGTCCTGCGAGGCGGTGATGACGATAATGGGGGCCTCGGCGGTTCCTGGCAACTGGCGCAGGCGCCGGGTGACCTCAAAGCCGTCCATCACCGGCATCATCAAATCCAGCAGCACAGCCTCCGGCGGGTCTTCCTCGGCGATCTCCAGCGCCTCCTGCCCAGAAAGGGCCATACTGGGCGTGTGGCCGAACAGTTCTAGCGCCGCAGAGAGCATGCGAGCGGTCTCCGGTTCGTCGTCCACCACAAGCACTCGGGCCATCAGTTAACTTCCCCCTGATCCCCAGAACGCGGCTGCCGCCATTCGCAGCAGGTGCAGCCCGCCTCCCGGAGCCGGCTGGGTGGCGGTGCTCATCGCCCGCAGGGCTACGCCGGCCATAAACAGGCCAATCAGGCCAAACACCAGCGCCGCCTGGCGGTCGTCCCGCCCGCGCAAATAGGCGTAGGCGGAGGGCAGCGTGATTATGGACAGGATCCCGTACAGGAAATGTACCCCGCGCGCGGGCCGTAGCTGCTGCAACACCAGCGCCACCCCCACCAGCGCTTGCGCCACATACAACAACTCGGCAATTACCAGCGTGCCCCAGAAGTTGGAGGTAATGTTCTGCTTGCGCGCGTAAATCAGCAGCCCGTACACGCCGAGGATCAGGCTGAAGAGCAACACCGAGTTGGCAAGGGCGCCGTGAAGCTGAGAGAGGGTCATGTTGTTGTCTTTCGTTGAGTGCGGCGCGATTGTACCATACCTGTTGCGCGAAGCTACCCTGGCGCGGCAGGGAACAGATCCAGCGTGGGGAGCTGGCCGGCAAAATCGGCCGCCGCTGCCAGCCCGGCCTCGCCACTGGCGAGGTCAATGCGGCTATCGTTGTTCGAGTCTGCGCCGTTGAACAGCGCGGTCTGCTTCGCCGGAACCTGATCCACAAACGGGCGCGCGCTGTCCAGCGTGTCCTGGGTGACAATGCGCACGGTCAGGTCGCGCAGGTCCGTCAGTTCACGGGTGAGGTTTTCCAGATTCAGGGCCAGCAGGTTGGCCGCATTGACCAGCGTGAGGTCGTCCGGGTTTTGCGCGGCCAGGGCCAGGGCGCGCTCCCGCAGATCGCCCACGTAGTGCAGCAGGCCGTAACCGTCGCCGGGATTCTCCGCGCGGCCGTTGTCGTTGTAATCGCCAAAGGCCGCGCCGTTCTGCCCCTCGAGGATGTTGATCACGTGCTCACCGTGGACCAGCACGCCGGCCCGGTCGCCGGCGCTGGCCGCACTGAGCATCAGCCCGAGGTGATCGCCCATCACCTTTGCTTCCTGCAGCACGCCGGCCACGGTAGACACGCGCAGCGGCCGATCCGGGTCGGCGACCAGCAGCAGGCCGAGCAGTTGCGAGGACCCCTGCGACCATTCCCCGGCGAATTCCACCTGCGCCGAGGGGGCGGCGGGCGGCGGGCCGGCGGCCTCTTCCAGGGTGATGGAGGCGGCGCTGAAGCGGGTGTACAGCGGCCCGCCGCTCGGGTCGGTGAACTGTAGCCGGCCTGTGCCATCCGCGTCCGGGGTGAGCGCGCCCAGCAGCAGCACGCCCTCCGGCCCGCTGAACCAGGCCAGGTGGGCCTTGCCCGGCGGGGCGGCCGGCAGCGCATCCACCTCCACCGTGACGGTATCGCCCGGGCGGGCGGCGGCGCCGAACACCACCCGCCCGGCGGGCGGGACGGCTGCGGCGCGGGGCGTGGGTTGGAGTGTGGGCGCAGTCTCGGCAGTCTGCGAGGCGCCCGGTTCGGGGGAGGCCTCCGTCTGTGTGGTTGAGGCCGGCGCGGCGACGACCGGCGCGGTTGCGGTGGGCGCGGGGCGCATTGCTGAGGGAATCAGGCCGGTTGCCAGCCCGATCACCCCGGCCACGGCCATCAGCGCCAGCAACCCGATCAAGGCCAGCCCGCCGATCAGGAAGACGCCGGGGCGGCGGCCTGCCGGGGGCGCTCCGCCGGTCGGGGATGGGGGCGGGGCGCCGGCGGGGAAGCGGGTGGGCGGCGCAGGCCCGGTCACCCGGAGGGGGTCGGGGCCGGAGGCCAGGGTCGAAAGGCGCGGGGTGGGGGCAACGGTTGTCAGGCCACGCACTGCCGCGTCAAAAGCCGCGGCCAGCCCCCCGGCGCTCGGGAAGCGTTCGGCGGGGTCGCGAGTCAGCGCACGCAGCACCACCGCCTCTACCGCCGGGGGAATCTCGGGGACGGCGGTGCGCAGGGGCGGGGCATCCTCGCTGATGCGTTTAACCAGCACGCTGATGGGCGTGTCGCCGGTGAAGGGTTGTTTGCCGGCCAGCATTTCGAACAGCACCACGCCCAGCGAGTACACGTCGGAGCGGCCATCCAGCGGCTGGCCGGTGATCTGCTCCGGGGACATGTAGGCCGGGGTGCCAATGATGCCGGTGCCGGTGGTGAGGTTGAGGTTGCTCTGCAGCACTTTGGCAATGCCAAAGTCGGTTAGATAGGCGTTGCCGGCCGGGTCCAGCATGATGTTGCTGGGCTTGAGGTCGCGGTGGATGATGCCGCGCGCGTGGGCGTGGTCCAGCGCGGAGGCCGTCTGGCTGAGGATGCGGGCTGCCTGGGCCGGCTCCAGCCGGCCCTTGCCCCGGATCAGGTCTTCCAGCGTGCCGCTCTCGATCAACCGCATGACCAGGTAGGTGTGCTTGCCCTCGCGCCCGTAATCGTAGACCGGCAGGATGTGCGGATGCTCCAGGCTGGCGATCACGCGCGCCTCTTGCTCAAAGCGGGCGGCGAACCCGGATTGGGCGGCGAGGGCCTGATTGATGAGCTTGAGGGCGACCTTGCGTTGGAAGGCCGGCTGGTAGGCCTTGTACACCACAGCCATGCCGCCGCGGCCAATCTCGCTCAAGACCTGATAGGAGCCGAGGGTTGTTCGGGAGAGGTCCGACATTGGCTATACCGGGGAGGGGTCTCCGGGCGCAGGGACACAGGGCCTGCGACGAGACGGCTGCCGCCTCAGTTCCTATAAATGTGCAGCAGATCGTCGAGGGTAAGCACGGTCTTCAAGCCCTCGTGGATGGCTTTGAGTACGTCCACGTCCTCGATCTTGCGAATCTCGGGCAGAATCCGCAGCCCATCCGCGCC
>CAYZNA010000001.1:42822-47829 GCA_964478665.1 uncultured Anaerolineales bacterium | reverse complement strand
GCACGGATCCGGCGTCGCTTCCTCGCCGGGCCCGTCCTCGGCTTCCGCGGCAACGCCCGCCAGTGGCGCCCCCAGTTGCCGCACTTCTCCGACTCCGATCGGGCCATCGCCCTCGACCTGCCCGGCCACGGCTTCTCTGACCCCTCCCCGCGCGGCTACAGCGTGGCAGTATTGCTGGCCGCCATCGAGTCCGCGCTGGAGGCGCTGGAAGTGCCCGATAGGTTCGTGCTGGCCGGTCACTCCTTCGGCGGGTCGCTGGCCTGCGAATACGCCGCTCGCCACCCTGAGCGGGTCGAAAAGCTGATCCTGATCGCCTCCAGCGGCGAGTACCGCCTGGCCCCCAACCTGCGGCTGGCGCTGGCCCTGCCGGTACCGCTGCTCAACCTGGCCTATCCCTTCTTACGCAGTTCGCTGCTGGCCTCGCCGGCGGTGCTCACCCAGATGCACCGCGAGACGGTGAGCAGATACAACGGCTGGAGCACCTTTCGCGACCTGTCGAAGGTGCCGGCGCTGGTGATCCGTGGCCACCGCGACCGGGTGTTTGCCCGCACATACTTCGAGGAAGTGGCCCGCGCCATCCCCGGCGCCGAAGATACCGACGTGGGCGCCTCCGGCCACATGGTGATGCTGGAGCGCCGCGAGGCGGTCAACCGCGCCATTGAGCGCTTTGTGGCCGGGGTGCGCTCGTGGCGCGACCGGCCGGCGGCGGCCTCGCTGCTCAAAGAACGGCCCTGGCTGGCCCACTACGATGAAGGGGTGCCGTACACCATCGGCGTGCCGCGCATCCCGTTGCATCGCTTCCTGCGTTCGGCGGCGCGCCGCTTTCCGCTGCACACCGCCATCCTGTTCGAGGGCGGGCGCATGACCTACCGGCGGCTGAACCGCGAGTCCAGCCGCTTCGCCAACGGCCTGCTCTCGCTGGGCGTGCGCAAAGGGGACCGCGTGCTGTTGCTGCTGCCCAACCTGCCCCAGACCGTGCTGTGCTTCTTCGGCGCGCTCAAGGCCGGGGCCACTGTGGTGTTCACCACGCCGCTCTCCGAACCGGAAGAGCTGATCCGCCAGATCAACGATTCCGGCGCCACCGTGTTGGTCACTTACACCCGGCTGGCGCCGGCCGCCCTGCAAGCTCGCGCCCGGACCGGGCTGCAACACCTCGTCTTCACCAGCGTTAAGGACTACCTGCCGCTGCACAAGCGCCTGTGGTTCAACCTCACCCGCGAGCGGCAGGAGGGCCACCGGCCACAGATCGCGTGGGAGGCCGGCCTGCACCAGTTGCACGCCATGCTGTACGCCGCCCGGCCACGCTCGCCGGAGGTGGCGGTCGGCCCGGACGATCTGGCGGTGATCCAGTACACCGGCGGGACTACCGCCCGGCCCAAAGGGGTGATGCTCTCGCACAGCGACCTGACGGCCAACACCCTGCAAACGCGCCACTGGATCCCGGATCTGCGCGAGGGGAAAGAGGTCTTTCTCTCGGTGCTGCCCTTCTCGCACGTGTACGGCATGATGGCGGCCATGTGCGTGCCGGTGGTGATGGGCGCCACCATGATTGTGGCCTCGGCCTTCGAGACCAGGCGGGTGCTGCGGCTGATCAAACGGTACCGCCCCACCCTGTTCCCGGGTGTACCCACCATGTTCATGGCCCTGGCCAACTATCCCGGCGTGCGCAAGTACGGCATTGCCTCCATCCGCGCCTGCCTGTCCGGGGCGGCGCCCCTGCCGGTGGAGGTTCAGGAGGCCTTTGAGAAGCTCACGCGCGGGCGGCTGGTGGAGGGTTACGGGCTGACCGAGGCCGGCCCGGTCACCCACGCCAACCCCTTCCGCGGCCGGCGCAAGGTGGGGACCATTGGCATCCCGCTGCCCGGCACCGAGGCGCGGGTGGTGGACCTGGCCCAGGCCCCTGCGGCCGGCCGCCCGGCCGGCCCGGCCCTGTCCCCGGGGCAAATCGGGGAGCTGGCGGTGCGCGGGCCGCAGGTGATGCAGGGCTATTGGGGCCTTGCGGGGGAGACCGACCGCGTGCTGCTGCCGGACGGCTGGCTGCTCACCGGCGACATTGCCCGCATGGACGAGGAGGGCTATTTCACCATCATCGCCCGAAAAAAGGATATGATTCTGGCCGGGGACTATCAGGTATACCCGCGCGACGTGGAGGAGGTGCTGTACGAGAACCCCAAAGTGAGAGAGGTGGCCGTGGTGGGCACGCTTCGCGAGCCGCCGCGCTGGCCGTTCCAGCGGGTGAAGGCCTACGTGGTGCTGCGCGAGGGCGAGACGGCCAGCCCGGAAGAACTGATAGCCCTGTGCCGCCGCCGGCTGGAGGAATACGCCGTGCCGTGGGAGATCGAGTTCCGCAAAGAACTGCCCAAGAGCTTCATGGGCAAAGTGCTCCGGCGCCTGCTGGTGACAGAAGAAGGGTCGCCAGCAACCAGTGACCAGTAACCAGTAACCAGTTACCAGTTACCAGGCATGTTCGACACATCTTCCGCCCTGTATCAGATTGCCAGCCTGCCGGCCGCCGGCCGGGACCCGGAGGCCCTGCTATCCGCCATCTTGCAGCAAACTTGCGCGGCGCTGGGCGCCGACGCCGCCGTGCTGTTTCAAGTGGACGAGCAGGGCGGCGGCTTCACCCCGGCAGCGGCCCACGGCGCGGCGCTGAGCAGTGTGGGACGGCTGTCGTTCAGCGCCTCGGCCGCGGTGCTGGGGACGGCCGTGAGCCGGCGGCAGCCGCTGCCGCTGCCCGCCGGCGATCCGGTGGCGCTCGGCCTGGGTCTGGGCGCGGCGGTGTATGCGCCGGCTTTCGGGGGCGATGGTCTGGTGGGGGTGCTGCTGCTCGGGCGGCGGGCCGGCCAGCCGTTTGAGGCCGAAGCCCTGCCCTTGCTGCACTCCGGCCCGCTGACCCCACAGCAACAAGCGGTACTGGAATCCGTCTCGCGCGCCAGCGACCGCATGGTGGCCCTGATCTCCGATCTGCTGGACGTGGCCCAGATCGAGTCCGGGCTGGAACTCAGGCGCCGGCCGGCCGATCTGGCCGCGCTGATGCGCGGGGTGGCGCAGGAGCAGGCAGCCGTGGCTGTGGCGCGGGGCATCACGGTGCAGCTCGACCTGCCGCCGGGCCTGCCCCCGGCCCTGGCCGACCCGCCGCGCATCGAGCAGGTGCTGACCAACCTGCTGTCCAACGCCATCAAGTACACCCCGCCGGGCGGGGAGGTGCGGGTGAGTGCGACAGCCGGCGAAAAGCAGGTGCGCCTGAGCGTGCACGATACCGGCATTGGAATCGGTCCGGCCGACTTGCCGCGCGTATTTGACCGCTTTTTCCGCGTGCGCAGCGAGCAGACCACCCGGGTGGAGGGTACCGGGTTGGGCCTGTCCATCGTCAAATCCATCGTGGAGCGCCACGGCGGAAGCGTGAAAGCGGAGAGCGAGGGCGTGCCGGGAAAGGGCAGCACCTTCAGCTTCACCCTGCCCCAGGCGGCCGGCTAGCCGGGGGCAAACCGGAAGCCCCGGAAACAGTTCGGGAAGAGGAGACCCTGCATGTCGGAAACCCCCGCCTTCGCCTTTGGTACCGTCGGTACTCCTATTTCCACCCCCAGGAAGCCGGGCGGCTCGCTCGGCGCGGTGATCCACTCGCGCGCCCTCGAGCTGGGCGCGCTGGAGCTGGCGTGGGTGCAGTCGGTCCGGGTGAGCGAGGGGACCTGCGCCCGCATCCGCGCGGCCGGCGCGGAGCAGGGCGTAGCCCTGAGCGTGCACGCCCCCTATTTCATCAATCTGAACGCAAACGACGACGAGTGGCCCAAAAGCCGCAAACGGCTGATGGACGCCGCCCACTACGGCCACCTGGCCGGCGCCACCGAGGTCATCTTCCATCCCGGATCGTACTTCGGGCGGCCGCCGCAGGCCGTGCTGGAGGTTGCCATCCCCCGGCTGCGCGGCTGCGTGGAAGAGCTGCGCGCGACGGGCAACCCGGCCACCCTGCGCCCGGAAACCATGGGCAAGAGCGCCATGCTCGGCTCGCTGGAGGACACGCTGGCCATGGCGCGCGAGATCGAGGGGGTGGCGCCCTGCATTGACATTGCCCACCTGCACGCGCGCGCCGGCGACGGCTCGGTCAATTCCTACGAGGAGTTCGCCGCCATTCTGCGGGCGGTGGAGGCAGCGCTGGGGCCGGCGGCGCTCAAGCGCCTGCACTTTCACGCCTCCGGCATAGAATACGGGCCGAAGGGCGAGAAAAAGCATCTCAAGCTGGAGGAGTCGGACCTGCGGGTTGCCGATTTCTTCCGCGCGCTGGTGGATTTCGACTGCGCCGGGCGGGTGCTGTGCGAAAGCCCGATTATGGAAGAGGACGCGCTGCTGATGAAACGGGCGTGGGAGGAGGCGGTTCGCGATGCAGCGATTCGGCGATTCGGCGATTCAGCGATTCAGCGATTCAGCGATTCACGATTCGGCGATTCAGCGATTCAGCGATTCAGCGATTCACGATTCGGCGATTCACGGATCACGGGCCACGATTCGGGGGTGGGGAGAGGGAGGGTTGAGGGATGACCTATGAGGAGTGGGAAGCGGGGGTGCCTGAGGCGATTCGTGAGGAGCCGGTGTGGAAGTTTGCCGGGTACCGCAAGGCCCTGTTCCTCAACGATCTCGTCTGGCGCGACACTGAGAGCTGGCTCAGCGACCCGCGCGGTCGGGAGGTCGCCCGCCAGATCGTTCGCAGCACCGGCTCAATCAGCGCGAACATCGAGGAAGGCTATGGCCGCGGCTATGGGAAGCAGATGCAGCAGTTCTACACCTACTCGCGCGCCTCGGCGCGGGAGACAAAAGGCTGGTACTTCCGCAACCGCCGGTTCGTCACTGGTGAGGTTCTTGCCCACAGACTGAAGCTATGCGACGAGATCATTGCCCTTCTGGTAGACGAACTCGCCCGCCAGCGCAAACCCCTATCACAAACGCTGAATCGTGAAACGTGAATCGTGAATCGAGAATCGTGAATCGAGTATCGAGAAATGAACAAAACAC
>CAYZNA010000001.1:37824-42812 GCA_964478665.1 uncultured Anaerolineales bacterium | reverse complement strand
TGTGAATCGAGCGTCGTCAACCGAGATCTGCGCTGCTTACAACACTCCTTCCCGACCCACGCCCGCTCAGCCCGCCGCCGCACTGCCGCCCCCGCGCCTGTGCCCCACCTGCGGCACGCGCGTGGGCGAGGCCGCCACCCGCTGCCTGGTGTGCGGCGCGGACCTGACCCGCGTCCCCGCGCCTGGCCGGCGCGCCCGGCCGCAGGGGCGGCGACCCGGCGCCATCACCCTCTCGGCGCCGCTGGCCCTGACCCTGATTGTGCTGCTGGTGGCGATTGGAATACTGCTGTTCTTCTTTTCGCCACCCGGCCAACAACTGTTCACCCCGGCGACGGCCACGGTCACGCCCACCGCCACCCTGCCGCCGACCTTCACCCCCACCGTCACCCCCAGCTCTACCCCGCTGCCCACGCCCACCCCGCTGCCGCCGATTGATTACACGGTCAAGGCGGGCGACACCTGCCTGGGGCTGGCGGCGTACTTCAACATCCCCTATCAATCCATCATTGACCTGAACGGGCTGGATCGCGGCTGCACGCTGTTCCCCAACCAGCAACTGAAAATCTCGCAGCCCACGCCCACGCCCAGCCCGTTGCCCAGCGCCACTCTGTCCAGCGAGGCGGCCACCCAGGCGGCCATCCCGGTGGTGTACTACACGGTGAAAGAGGGCGATACGCTCAGTCGCATCGCCGCCAATTACAACGTGGCGGCGCAGACCATCAAAGACGCCAACAACATGACCAGCGACGTGGTGTTCACCGGGCAGGTACTCACCATCCCGCTGATGCGGCTGCCCACGCCCGGCCCGACCCCCACGTTTACCCCGCCGCCGCCTTACGACGCGCCGCAACTGCTGCAGCCGGCCAACGGTGCGGCCTTCAAGGCCAGCCAGACCAGCATCACCCTGCAGTGGACATCGGTGGCGCAACTGCGCGAGAACGAAACGTACCAGATCACGGTCGAAGATGTGACCGCCAACGCCGCGAAGCGGTTGGTGCAATACACCACCGCCACCAGCATTCTGCTGCCGGCCGACTTTCGGCCGCCGGCCGGCGAGACCCACCTGTTCAACTGGTGGGTGCTGCCGGTGCGCGCAGCCGGGCAGACCGCGAGCGGGCAAATCCATTACGAACCGGCCGGCGCCACCAGCGAGCGGCGCGGCTTTGTGTGGTCCGGCCCGTAGCTTGACAGGCAGGGCAGAGACGATTACACTATTGCCCACAATCGAATAGCCATCGCGTCGTGTGTCCGGCCCCCGCAAGGCCGGGCAACAGGCGAAGCCGGTGGGCGGCGACCTTCCACACAAGGGTCCGTAAAAGTAGAAGTTCGGGTAGACCCTAAGGGTCTTAAAGACCCTTAGGGTCTGAAAACCCTTACAGGCTCTAAGAAGGAAGCCGCGATTCCGGCGCTGTCCCGCAACTGTAAGCTGGCCCCGCGCCAGCGAGCCAGGTCGCCCACACGGCGCGAGTTTCTCACTGCCTTCGCGAGAAAGGACAGGAAACAGCGTGCCGAAACTCTCAGCCGCCTGCCCCAGATGACCCTCCGCCGTAAGGCCGAGGGTTTTTTCATACCAATCCAATTCTGGAGGAACCAACCCATGTCCCGCACACACCGGCGACCTCTGTGGTCGCTACTGCTTGCCCTGATCCTGACCCTGGCGGCCTGTTCCCCGGCCGCCGTGCCGCCGGCCCCCACCCAGGCGCCCCCGCCGCCGACCGCGGCCCCCGCCAGCGCAACGCCGGCCCCCACGCCGGTCCCGGCCCCCACCGAGGTCCCCACCCCGGAGCCGCTCACCATCACCGACGGCCTCGGGCGCGAAATCACCCTGCCCGCCGTCCCGCAACGCATCATCTCCCTGGCCCCGTCCAACACCGAGCTGCTGTTTGCGGTGGGCGCGGGCGGGCAAATGGTGGGGCGCGACGAGGTGTCCGACTTCCCGGCCGAGGCGGCCAATATCGCCAGCGTCGGCTCCACCTACGGCGCGCTGAACACCGAGGCCATCGTGGCGCTGAAGCCCGATCTGGTGCTCACCGCGCAGATCAACCCCAGAGAGCAGGTGCAGACCCTGCAAGACCTGGGGCTTACGGTGTACTGGCTGGCCAACCCCACCGACTTCGACGGGCTGTACACCAACGTTGAAATCGTGGGCCGGCTCACCGGGCACGAGGCAGAGGCGAAAGCCCTGGCCGCCTCGCTCAAGGCCCGCGTGGACGCAGTGGCGGCAAAGCTGGCGCCGGCCAGCGAAACCCCGCAGGTGTTTTACGAACTGGACGCCACCGATCCCACCAAACCGTGGACCAGCGGCCCCGGCACCTTCATTGACCTGCTCATCCGCGCCTCCGGGGGCTCCAACGTGGGGGCCAGCCTGAGCGGCGACTACGCCCAGATCAGTTCGGAGGAATTACTTGTGCAGAACCCGCAGATCATCCTGCTGGGCGACAGCGCCTACGGGACCACGCCGGAGACGGTGGCGGCCCGCCCCGGTTGGGGCGAGATCGCCGCGGTGAAGAGCGGCGCGGTCTACCCGTTTGACGATAACCTGGCCAGCCGGCCCGGCCCGCGCCTGGTGGACGGGCTGGAGGCCATGGCAAAGCTGGTGCACCCGGAGCTGTTCCCGTAATCACCGCCAGGCGATGCCAACCTTGCGTCTCTCGCCCTACCTGTGGTGTGCCCTGGCCCTGGCGCTGGCGCTGCTGCTGAGCGCCGGGCTGGGGCCGGTGCACATCCCGGCGATGGCAGTGCTGCGGTTGCTGCTGGCCCGAGTGGGCCTCGCCGCGCCGCCGGCCGGGGCGCCAGAGACGTGGGACACCATCCTGTTCAGCATCCGGCTGCCGCGCACCGCGCTGGTGGCGCTGACCGGGGCGGCGCTGAGCGGCAGCGGCGCCGCCTATCAGGGGTTGTTCCGCAACCCGCTGGCCGACCCGTACCTGATCGGAGTGGCCTCCGGAGCCGGGCTGGGGGCAGTGTCGGCCATGACGCTGCGCTGGCCGTCCGGCCCGGCCGGGCTGCTGGCAGTGCCGGCGGCAGCCTTCGTGGGCGCGCTGCTGACTGTGGCGCTGGTGTACTGGCTGGCCCACGTGGGCGGCGCCACGCCGGTGACTACCCTGATCCTGGCCGGGGTGGCGGTCGGCTCGTTCGCCGCCTCGCTGACCACCTTCTTGATGCTGCGGGCGCAGGAGGAACTGCGGCGGGCGCTGGGCTGGCTGCTGGGCGGCTTCTCGCCGGGGGGCTGGCCGCCGGTGCTGGCACTGCTGCCCTACCTGGCGCTCGGCCTGCCGGCGCTGCTCCTGCTGGCGCGCCCGCTGAACGTGCTGCAGTTCGGCGACGAACAGGCCCGCCAGATGGGGCTGGACGTGGAGCGGGTGAAACTGGCGGTGGTGGCAGCCGCCTCGCTGGCCACGGCCGCCGCGGTGGCCTTCTCCGGAATCATCGGGTTTGTGGGGCTGGCGACGCCGCACCTGGCCCGGCTGCTGTGGGGACCGGACTACCGCCGCCTGCTGCCGCTCTCCATCCTGGCGGGCGGCGCCGGGTTGTTGCTGGCCGACATCGCCGCCCGCACCGTGATCGCCCCGCAGGAGGTGCCGCTGGGGGTGATCACCGCCCTGCTGGGGGCGCCCTTCTTTTTGTGGCTGCTGCGCCGCGCAAAGCAGCAGAACTACTGGTAGACTCTGTCGGGCCTCCGGGGCCGGAATCCTGAACCCCTGAGAGTTGCCCGCGATCACCCATGCTCACGCTCGAAGACCTTACCCTGAGCTACGGCCAGCACCCGGTGCTGCGCGAGATCAACCTGCAGGTACAGCCCGGCGAGGTGCTGGCGCTGATCGGCCCCAACGGCTGCGGCAAGTCCACCCTCATCCGCGCCGCGAGCGGCTCGCTGGCCCCGGTCCGGGGGCGGGTGACGGTGTGCGGCCGCAGGGGCCTGCCGGCGGGGGCGCTGCACCGCTGGTCGCCAGAGGTGCGCGCCCGCCACATCGCGGTGGCGCCGCAGGCGGTCCGGCTGCCGGAAGCCTTCACCGCGCTGGAGGTGGTGCTGATGGGCCGCACTGCCCACCTGGGCTGGCTGGGCCGGGAGGGCGAGGCCGACCGGCGCATCGCCCTCGCCGCCATGGAGCGCACCTGCACCACCGAACTGGCTGCGCGCCGCATCGGGGAGCTTTCCGGCGGGGAGCAGCAGCGGGTGCTGATCGCCCGCGCGCTGGCCCAGTCGGCGCCCATCCTGCTGATGGACGAGCCGACCGCCCATCTGGACCTGCGGCATCAGGCCGGGGTTCTGGGGCTGGTGCAGTCCCTGGCCCACGAGCAGGGCCTGGCGGTGCTGGTGGCGCTGCACGACCTCAACCTAGCCGCGCGCCACGCCGACCGGGTGGCGCTGCTGGCCGGCGGTGGGCTGCGGGGGGTGGGCAGCCCGGCGCAGGTGCTCACCGAGGCGCGCCTCAGCGCGGCCTACGACCTGCCCATCCAGGTAATCCGGCACCCGGTCCACGGCACGCCGCTGGTGTTGCCCGACGGCCAGTCCCCTGTTGCCGCGCTCGGGGACCGGCGCCCATGACCCCCGCCCGGCCCGTTGCCAGAGAGCGTTTCTCATGCCGCGCCTGACCAGGATTTACACCCGCGGCGGCGACGCCGGGGAGACCAGCCTGGGGAGCGGCCAGCGCACCCCCAAGGATTCCCCGCGTGTGGCGGCCTACGGCGCGGTGGACGAGCTGAACGCCGCGCTGGGGATGGCGCTGGCCGCCGGCCTGTCGCCGCCCCTGCCGGCGCTGCTGCCCATCATCCAGAACGAACTGTTCCACCTGGGCGCGGACCTGAGCTACCGCGAGCAGGACAAGGCCCGCCGGCCGCTCCCGCAGATCGAAGCCCGCCACATGCAATGCCTGGAAGCGATGATGGATGAGTTGAGCAAAGGCCTCGGCCCGCTGCAGAACTTCATCCTGCCGGGCGGCGCCCCCGGCGCGGCTGCCCTGCACCTGGCCCGCACCATCTGCCGC
>CAYZNA010000001.1:22044-37814 GCA_964478665.1 uncultured Anaerolineales bacterium | reverse complement strand
CTCAACCGGCTGTCCGACCTACTCTTCCTCATGGCCCGCTACGAGAACCGCCAACGCGGCGTGCCCGAACCGCCGTGGGACAGCCTGGCATGACCGGTTGCCCCCCATCTCCCCGGAGCCGCAAGCCAATGTCAGACCTGTCAGGTCTTGAAGACCTGACAGGTCTTGCGCGTCTTTCACCAGCGCCGCCCGCCGCTTCTCTGGCGTGGTGAATGCGATGCGGCGGATAGAGAGCGATCTCACGACAGACAACTTGACCTGTGCTTGCGGGCGCCCCTTTTCGTGGACAACATCCTCATATAGCCATTTGATGATTCTCGAATCGGTGAGTTAGTCAAGAGGTGTCGCCCGCCGTCTGGCAATGGGTGAAAGAGATCATGCAACATCCCGACCATCTGGCCGATGGACTCCGGGGCGAACAGGCCGAGGCCGAGCGCGCGAATAGCGCACTACGCGAGCGGCTGGCAATCATTGACGACCGACTCGCGGACACTCAACGCCAGTTAGAGCAATTGCTTGATCTGTATCTCAGTGGCGGCTTTCCCAAAGAAATCTTGACTGAGCGCCGGGCACGGCTGGAAAAAGACGGGGCGGATTTGACGCGCGAACGGGCGGAACTGTCGGCCCACTTGCAAGCGGTGCTACTCACCGATGAGCAGATCGCCGAGATCGAGTCATATTGCGCCGAAGTGCGCGAGGGGCTGGACAATGCGACCTTCGAGGACAAGCGGCGGTACTTTGAGTTGCTGGACGTGCGTGGTAAACTGGCCGTAGAAAACGGGGAAAAGGTGGTGTACGCAAGATGCAGATTGGGAGAGCAACGGCTTTCGCAAGTAGCAATATCGCCTTTGTGAAATACTGGGGTAATCTGGACGACCCCCTCCGGTTGGCGGCCAACTCCTCGCTCTCGATGAACCTGGCCGGGCTGGAGACGCGCACGACGGTGGAGTTCACGGGCAAGGAGGGGCCGGATGAAATCGTCGTCAATGGAACGCCGCTGGAGGGATCGCAGGCTGAGCGGGTGAGCGGCGTGCTGAATGTAGTGAGAGACCTCGCGGGTCTCAAAGACCCGCGAGGTCCGGGAAACGCCCTCGTCACCTCCGCCTCCAACTTCCCCCAGGGCGCCGGCATCGCTTCCTCCGCCGCCGCGTTCGCCGCGCTGGCAGTGGCCGCGGCTGCGGCGGCCGGGCTGGCGCTGAGCGAGGCCGCGCTCTCCCGGCTGGCCCGGCGCGGCTCCGGCTCGGCCTGCCGCTCGGTGCCGGGCGGCTTCGTGGCGTGGCAGGCGACCGGCCGCGACGAGACCTCCTTCGCGCGCTCCATCGCCCCGCCCGAGCACTGGGCGCTGACCGATCTGGTGGCCGTGGTCAGCCGTGAGCACAAGGCGGTGGGCAGCACCGGCGGGCACGCCCTGGCCCCCACCAGCCCGCTGCAAGCGGCGCGCGTGGCAGACACCCCGCGGCGCCTTGCCGAAGTCCGCGCGGCGTTGCTGGCGCGCGACTTCGAGCGCCTTGCCCCGGCAGTGGAGCAGGACTCCGACCTGATGCACGCCGTGATGATGACCTCCACCCCGCCGCTGCACTACTGGCTGCCGGCCACGCAGGCGGTGATGGCGGCGGTGCGGCGCTGGCGGGCGGCAGGACTGGCGGCCTGCTACACGGTGGACGCCGCCCCCAACGGGCACGCGATTTGCGCGCCCGGCGCGGCAGCCGGGGCGCGGCGCGGGCTGCAGTCCCTGCCGGGGGTGGAAGCCATTCTGGAGGCCGGCGCCGGCGGCCCGGCGCGGCTGCTGGCCTGAGTTCCGGCCACCGCCAGACCAGATAGGTCCACTGCGTGGCCTATCTGTGCTGCGTCCGGGGTGCTATAATCTGGCGCGGCATTGCTTGCCACTCGCGCGGGCCGGCTGGCTCGCTTCAGACGCAGGATTTTCATGGCTTCCCTTCTCTCTTCCAACGGACTTCTCACCTTTCTATTAGTTATCGGCGGGCTGATCTTCGTCCACGAACTGGGGCACTTTCTGGCCGCCCGGCGCACCGGGGTGCGGGTGGAGGAATTCGGCATCGGCTTCCCGCCCCGGCTACTGGGCGCCGCGCGCGACTCCGCCGGGCGCTGGCATCTGTTCTGGTTCAACAACCGCCCGGACCGCCGGCGCGCGACCGGCCCCGACCCCGAGGGCCTTTCCCTGCCCCGCCCGGCCGGGCCGCGCCTGGGCACCGTGTACTCGCTCAACCTGCTGCCGCTGGGCGGCTTTGTGCGCCCGGCCGGCGAGGACGATCCGGGCGTGGCCGGCGGGCTGGCCGCGGCCAGCAAGCGCGCCCGGCTGCTGGTGCTCAGCGCCGGGGTGCTGATGAACCTGCTGGCGGCAGCGGCCATCTTTGCCGTGGGCTTCAAGCTGGGCTGGCCGGACCGGGTGGGGATAGCGGCGGTGGTCGCCGGCACGCCGGCCGAGGCCGCCGGCCTGCAAGTCGGGGACGTGATCCTGTCCGCCGGGGGAGTCGAAATCCACGATCCCGGACAACTGGTCAACCAGACCCATCGCCATCTGGGGCAACCGATGAGCCTGAGCCTCCAACGCGGCGAGGGATACCTGCAAGTCACGCTCACGCCGCGCACGGAATACCCGTCCGGCCAGGGGCCGATGGGCATCGAGATGCAGCCGCTGCTGGTGCAGAACTACACCTGGCCCCAGGCGCTGGTGCGCGGGACTCAGGAGGTGGGCTACCAACTGCGACAGATCGCCACCCTGCCGGGCCGCATCGCCTCCGGAGAGTTGCCGCTGGCAGTGGCGCGCCCGGTCGGGCTGGTGGGCATTTACGATCTTACCGGTCAAGCGGTGGACGCGGTGCAGGTCACCGACCAGTGGTTCTATCTTATCCAGTTGGTCGGCGCCATCAGTGTGGCCCTGGCCATCACCAACCTGCTGCCGCTGCCGGCGCTGGACGGCGGCCGGATTGTGTTTGTGCTGCTGGAGGCAGTGCGCGGCCGGCGTATCTCACCCGAGCGCGAGGGCTTCGTGCACGCCATGGGCTTTCTGGTGCTGCTGGCGCTCATGTTGCTCATCAATGGCCAGGAGCTGCTGGCGCTGCTGCAGAAGGCGCAGTGACAGGCCCGAGCGCGCCCCGAGGAGAAAGTGAAAGATGAGCGTTGACCAGAGCTTCCGCAAGGTGCTGCACCAACTGAAGGACATAAGCAACCCGATCTCGCCGCTCCTGCTGTATCACTTCTCCGATCTCAGCCGGGAAGAGGTCGCCGCTCTGGAGCGCGTCTGGCTGGAAGTGCCAGAGGAGCGCCGGCTGGCCCTGGTGCAGGACCTGAGCGAGCTGGCCGATGCCAACGTGGATTTGAACCCGGAGGCCGTCTGGCGCCTCGGGCTGGAGGACCCGGTCGCACAGGTGCGGGCGACCTGCATCGAAGCCCTGTGGGAAAACGAGAGCCAGGAACTGATGGGCGTTTTCTTCAACCTGCTGACCTCCGACCCGGCCCCGCTGGTGCGGGCTGCCGCCGCCAGCGCCCTGGGCAACTACGTGTATCTGGCCGAGTTGGAAGAACTGGACGCCCGTCACGGGCGCCGGCTGGAGGATGCGCTGCTGCTGGTGGCCACCGGGAACGATGAGCTGGACGTGCGCCGGCGCGCCATCGAAGCCCTGGGCTTCTCCAGCCGGCGGGAGGTACCGGCCATCATCGAGGCCGCCTATGCCTCGCCCGAGGAGAAGTTAAAGGTCAGCGCGCTGTTTGCCATGAGTCGCTCCAGCGACTCGCGCTGGCGCGCACCGGTGCTGGCCGAACTGACCAGCGTCAGCCCGGCCCTGCGACTCGAGGCCGCGCGCGCTGCCGGTGAAATCGAACTGGCCGCGGCCGTGCCGAACCTGATCGAGGCTACCCGCGATTCCGACGTGGAAGTGCGCTACGCCGCCATCTGGTCGCTGGGCCAGATTGCAAACGAACAGGCCCGGGGCGCACTGCTGGGCCTGCTCGCGCGGCGCAGCGGGCTGGATGAGGATGAGGTCGAGCACGTTCAGGATGCGCTGGACAACCTGGAATTCGTGGCCGAGATGAACGAGTTCGTGTTGCTGGAAGCGGACCCGGAGGCTGCGTTCGACGAGCTGGAATACGACGAAGATGAGGACGACTACTTCGACGACGACGACCCGGAAACCAGGATGCTGCTGAATTGAGCCTGCCCGCGCTGTTCGACGTCCTGCTAAATAACCTGCTGCCTGTCTTCCTCACCGCTGCAACCGGGTTCTTACTGGGAAAAACCCTGCGACCAGACATCAAATCTGTCTCACGGGTTGCTTTCTATATCTTCAGCCCCTGCCTGGTGTTCAAGTCCATCGTTGGTAGCAAGCTTACCGGCGACGAATTGGGACTGATGGCGTTTTTTACCATCGCTGCCATCCTGCTCTCCGGGGCACTGGCGCTGGGCGTGGCCCGCATGCTGCGTTACCCGCGCCCGGTGGCCGCAGCGGTCATCCTGTCGGTGATGTTCGTCAACGGCGGCAACTTCGGCCTGCCCTTGAATCTATACGCCTTCGGCGAGGCCGGACTGGCGCGCGCCGTGCTATATTTTGTCTTCAGCACGCTCATGGTGTACACCCTGGGCGTGTTTGTGGCCGGCAATGGCACCCTTTCTGCAACCGGTGCCCTGCGCAGTGTGCTGCGCGTGCCGGCGGTGTACGCCCTGCCGCTGGCCGGGGTGGTGCAATTCAGCGGCTGGACGCTGCCGCCCTCGCTCCAGCGCCCGATAGACCTGCTGGGCACGGCGGCCATCCCCACCATGCTGGTGATTCTGGGCCTGCAACTCGCCCGGGCGCGGCTGGGGGAGCGGCCGGGGCCGGTCGGGGTGGTGACCGGGCTGCGGCTGCTGGCCGGGCCGCTGATCGGGCTGGCGCTCGCCTGGCTGATGGGCCTGACCGGCCCGCTGCGCCAGGCGGCGGTACTGGAATCGGCCATGCCCACCGCCGTGATCACGACCATCCTGGCGGTGGCCTTCGACGCCCAGCCCGAGCTGGTGACCGGAGCAGTGCTGGTCACAACCCTGCTCAGCCCGCTCACGCTAACGCCGTTGCTGCTGTTTCTCAAGGCCTGAGCGCCCCCTGCCCCATCGCCGGGACACCTGCCCGCGCTATTCCTCTCGCCATGCGCCGCCCTGCACTGCTCATCCCGCTGCTCCTGCTGCTGTTGCTCGCCCCTGGCCTTGCGCGCGCTCAGGGAGGCATCAACGTTACCGCCTCGCAGGCGACCTACACTTTCGGCCAGCAGGTGGTATTCTCGCTGCAGGCCGAGGCCCCGGCGACCATCCGGGCGGTCACATTGTTCTTCCGTCCGGTCGGCAGCGAAACCACCAACGTGCAGAGCCTGTCGTTCGCGCCCGGCCCCAGCGTAGCCCTGTCGCACGTCCACGATCTGCGCACGCGCGCCATTCCACCCTTTGCGGCCGTGGAGTACTGGTGGCAGATCGAGGCCGATGGCCTGCCCCCGCTCACCACCGAGCACGCCTACCTGCTATACAAAGACAACCGCTTCGATTGGCACACGCTCAGCCAGCCGCCGGTCAGCCTGCACTGGTACAGCGGCGATCTGACCTTCGCTCAAACTGCGCTGGACATCGCGGTGGCCGCGCTGGGCCGCATCAGCCGCGAACTGAGCGCGCCGCCCCCGGCGCGGATGGACATTTACCTGTACGCCGATAGCGGCGCGCTACAGGCCGGGCTGCGCCTGGCCGGCCGGGAGTGGATCGCCGGGCATGCTGACCCGGCCCTGGGGGTGGCGCTTGTCAGCGTGGCGCCCGGGCTGGAGAGCCGGCTGGAGATGTCGCGCGTGATCCCGCACGAGTTGACGCACCTGCTGCTCTACCAGCTCACCGGCCCGGCCTACAGCGACCTGCCCGGCTGGCTGAACGAGGGAATCGCCACCGACTCGGAGAACAGCGCCACCCCGGAATATGCCCTGGCGCTGACCGAGGCCGCCCGCGACGGGCAGTTGCTCCCGTTCGAGAGCCTGTGCGGCAACTTTCCGCCGGATGACCGGCAGGCCCTGCTGGCCTATGCCCAGTCCGGCTCAGTGGTGCACTACATCCGCACCCGGTTCGGCTCGGCCCGGCTGCTGGCGCTGGTGGACGCCTATCGCGACGGAGCCTCTTGCGCCAGCGGGGTGGAACGGGCGCTGGGGCTGCCGTTGGGGCGACTGCAGGCCGACTGGCAACGAGACACTTTCCATACCAGCCCGCTGCGGGCCGCTCTGCGCAACCTGACGCCCTACGGGCTGTTGCTGGGCGTGCTGTTGCTGCCCATCGGGCTGGGACTGGTCCGCCGCCGGCAGGGGGCGCCGGGGGAGTGAGCGGGGAACTGGTATAATCCTCGCGCCTTGCCCTGCCGCTCGAGAAAGCCATATGTCAGAAAACCTATCCAGCGCCCCGGCCGACTTGCGCTGCCTGCACGCCATCGTGCACGGCCACGTGCAGGGCGTGGGCTTCCGTTTCTTTGTGCTACGTGCCGTGGAAGACCTGCCGGTCACCGGCTGGGTGCGCAACCGGCGCGATGGCACAGTGGAGGTGGAGGCCGAGGGCGCAGCAGCCGCGCTGCAGGCGCTGCTGGCCCACCTGCAACAGGGGCCGCACGGCGCGTACGTCACCCGGGTGGAGGCCACGTGGTCTCCGGCGGGTGGGAAGTACTCCAGCTTTGGCATTCGCTACTTCTGAGGCCATGGGCCATAGCCGCGAGCGGCTGGCGTGGGGCATCCTGATCGCCGCGTTTCTGGCTTTTTGCAGCCTGCTGGTCTCCATCCCGCTGGGGACGCGCTGGTACCTGCAAAACGCCCAGGTGGCCCTGACGGCGCGCCTGACCACGCTCAACGGTACCGTGGCAGTCACCCGGCCTGGCCTGCCCACCATGGCCGTGACCGGGGCGGAGAACCGCATCCCGGAAGGCTCGGTCATCACCACCGACTCGGCTTCCGAGGGCAATCTGGAATTCCTCGACCCCGGCAGCGGTGAGATGCTGGGCGTGCTGCAAATCCACAACAACAGCGATCTGCGCCTGCGCTTCTTGCGTTCGCCGCGCTTCCAACTCAGCCGGCTCAACCACCGCATCGTGGTAGATCTGCGAGCCGGGCGGGTGGGCGCCCGGGTGGCGCTCGATGTGACCCGTCCGGTGGATCTGACTATCGAGACGCCGCACGGCCTGGCGATCTTCACCCGCGCTGGCAGCTACACCATCGAAGTGACCGCCGACGAAACTACAGTGGTGGTGCGCGAGGGCAGCGCCACCGTCACCGCCCAGAACCGGGCCGTATTCCTCGACGATGTGAAGGATCAGCGCACCATCATTCGCCAGGGCCAGCCGCCGCTGGACGGCCTGCCCGCCGAGCGCAACCTGGTGGAGAGCGGGGATTTTGCCGCCGGCCTGCAGCCGGCGTGGACGCCGCGAACGCAGAAGGAAGTCAAAGATCAGGTAGACCCGGAGATCACCGTCATCACCAGCGCCGGGCAGCGGGCGGTGCTCTTCAGCCGGCCCGGCGTGCAACTCAACTGGGCCTACGCCGGCATCCGCCAGGAGATCCACCGCGATGTGCGCGAGCTTTCCAGCCTGCGGCTGCACCTGGCGGTGCAGATTCGCGATCAAGACTTGTTCAATTGCGGCGCGTATGGCACCGAATGCCCGCTGATGGTCAAGCTGATCTACGAGGACCGCAGCGGCGGCACCCACGAGTGGGTCAAAGGTTTCTTCGCCAACCCGGACCCCTCCGGGCGCATCCCGCAGGTATGCGTGACCTGCCCCCCGCCCGACTCCGGCGGCCACGAACTGGCGCCCATCGGAAGCTGGCGCACCTATGACTCCCTCAACTTAATAGAGGTCTTCAACCAGGCCGGGCTGCCGGCGGCCTCCATCAGCGCTATCGAGATCTACGCCTCCGGCCACGCCTTTGTCAGCCTGGTTTCCGAAGTGGAACTGCTGGCCCAGGAATAGCAGCCGTGGGGTAGGCCAGGGCACTGCCCTGGCCTACCCTGTCTTTCCGGCCCATCTGGGATGACACCGCGTCCGTTCGTGACCTCAAAGCTCCCGGCTGCCGGCCTGCTGCTGGCGCTGGCGCTGTACCTTGCACTCAGCCTGTACCAGCTTGACCTGCCCGGCCTGCACAACGACGAGGCGCAGGAGGCCGGCCTGCAGGCCATGCAACTGGCGACCGGGCGACCGGTGACGGCCTTCCGGGGCGCCGGCCTGAACCTGGCGGGCCGCACCCTGCCGCTGATGGTGCAGGATTACATTGGCGCGCTCAACGTGGCTCTGGCCCTGCCCTTCGTCCGGATGCTCGGCGCGACGGTGGCCGCGCTGCGACTGCCGGCCGTGCTGCTGGGGGCGCTGACCCTGGCCCTGTTGTACCGCCTGGTGGGCCGGCTGGCCTCGCCGGGGAGCGGGGCGCTGGCCGCGCTGTTGCTGGCAGTCCAGCCCTCGTTTGTGTTCTGGATGCGGCAAGGGGCATACGTCACCAACGTCACCCTGCCCGTGGGCCTGGCGCTGCTGCTGGCCGCCGCGGCGTGGGCGCGGCGTGGCGGCCGGGGGCTGGCGCTGGCGATGGGGCTGCTGGCCGGGCTGGGGCTGTACGCCAAGCTGCTGTTCGTCTGGCTGCTGGGCGGGGCGCTGGCAGCGGCGCTGCTGCTCAGTCTGTCGCAAGCGACGGCAGGCGGCTGGCCCCCGGCGGTTGGCCGCCGGCGGGCCGAAGGCTCGACGCCGCGGCATAGGGTGGGATTGTGGCCGCGCACCCCCACTCCCGGCGAGCTGGCCGCGGCCGCCCTGGGCGCCCTGCTGGGACTGCTGCCGCTGCTGGCCGCCAACCCGCAGACGGGCGGCACGCTGCTGCGCGGGGGCGGCAACCTGACCACCTCGTTTTACGGCGTGAATAACCTGAACGTGCCTTCCAACCTGGCCGCGCGCTGGGACCCGTTCCGCGCGGTGCTGGCCGGGCGCGATCACCTGTGGTATCTGGGCGGCTCCACCGGGAATCCACTCTGGGAGTGGGCGCTGGCGGCGGCCTGCGCTATGATGGCGTTGAACGTTTCAACGTTGAACGTTCAAACGTTAAACGTTGAAACGTTCAACGCGCCTCGTCGCCGGGCGGCGCTGTTCCTGCCGCTGACTCTGGCGCTGGCCTTTCTGCAGACTCCCTTCACGGTCAGCGGCATCTTCCCCACCCACTTCGCCGTGCTGCTGTGGCTGCCGCCGGCCATTGTGGCGCTGGCCGCCCGCCGGCTGCCGGCGCTGCTGGCGGCCTCCGCACATGCGCTGAAGCAGCGCCGGTCCGCTGCCAGAGGTACGCCGCCGGGCGCCTGGTTCCTGCCCTTGCTGCTGCTGTTGCCACTGTGGGCCGGCGACCTGCGCAGCGATCTGAGCTATCACCGCTACCTGCGCGCCAGCGGCGGCCTCGGGCCGCACTCCGACGCCATCTACCGGCTGGAAGAGGCGCTGGCCGCCCTGCCTCCCGGCGCGCCGCTGTTCGCCATGGATTGGGGCTTCGCGCCACAGGTCCGCTACCTCAGTTCCGATACGCTGGTCCCGCTGGAGTTGTTCAGCTACTCCTTCGAGCCTGACCCCGATTTCGCGGCGCGGGTGGAGGCGGCCCTGGCGCAGCCCGGCGCGGTGTTTATCTTTCACTGGCCGCAAGAGACCATCTTCCCCCGGCAGGCGACCTTCGAGGCGCTGCTGGCCGAGCACGGCCTGCGTGCAGCAGTGCTGCAAGACGTCTCCCGGCGCGACGGGGCGCCGGTGTTTCAGTTAGTCACGGTCAACAGGGAATAGCGGGGAGCAGCGGGCGGGGCTCAGCCGGCCTCCGCCAGCCGCCTCACAAAGGCGGTGTGCTCGTCGGTCGCCAGCCCGGCTTGCAGTTCGGCCCGCACCGCGGCTATGTCCCCTGCCAGCAGGGCCGCGACGGCCAGCGCAAGCCCGGGGAAGACCCGGCTGCGGATCAGGCCCCCTTCGTCCGGCGGCAGCGGCCGGTAGCGGCCCTCAAACAGCTCAAACCAGTCAATCCGGCCGTCGCCCACCTGCCACACGAGGTACTCCTGCACCCCGTTGCGCCGGTAGGCCTCCAACTTGTCGTGCATGTCGTAAGAGACGCTGCTGGCGGCGATTTCCACGATCAGCTCCGGCGGCCCTTCGATGTAATCGTCTTCGCTTACGCGAGAACGCCCACCAGCCTCTGGCTCGATGCGTAAGAATACGTCCGGTTGCAGTTCGTTGTCCATGTCCATTCGCACGGTGGAATTGTCACTGCCGTCCACGCCCGGCGTGGCGTCACAGTAGGCGCTGGCCCACGCCACCATCCGGCGATGGGGTACCCCGTGGCTGCGGTAGCGGACTGGTGAAGGCATGTGTACCACTCCTTCGATCAGCTCGGCCTTCTTCACCTGCGGCATGGCCTCGTAGCGGCGCTCGAACTCGGGCCGGGTCAGCCGGTCGCCGGGTTCGAGGGGCGGCAATCGGGAGGAAGACGGCGGGGCCACGGGCAGGGGTGGCGGGAACGGGCGGGGCCGGAGTTTTCTGGGAAGTGCCTCTTTGAGAGCCATTGGCGTTGACCTCGCATTCACCGAACGGCTCTATTATAGCGTAGCAGACGAACGGGGATACTCACGGCGCGGAAGAGGATTTCGAAAGGCTCAGCGAGCCGTCCTCGGCACGTCCGCCAGCCGTTGTACAAAGGCGGCGTGCTCCTCAGAGGCCAGCCCCGCTTGCAGTTCGGCCAGCACCGCGGCCATGCCCCCCGCCAGCAGGGCCGGGACGGCCAGCGTGAGGCCGGGGAAGACCCGGCTACGAATCACGCCGCTTTCGTCCGGCGCCAGCGGGCGGTAACGCCCCTCGACCAGTTCAAACCAGTCAATCCGGCCGTCGCCCACCTGCCACACGAGGTACTCCTGCACCCCGTTGCGCCGGTAGGCCTCCAACTTGTCGTGCAGGTCGTAGGAGACGCTGCTGGCGGCGATTTCCACGATCAACTCCGGCGCGCCCTCGATGTAGTCGTCTTCGCTCACGAGGGAACGCCCGCCAGCCTCCGGCTCGATCCGAAGCAGCACATCCGGCTGTGGCTCGTTGTCCACGTCCATTCGAACGGTAACGTTGTCGCCCAACATGACGCCGGGGGTTGCCGCCACATAGGTACCGGCCCAGACAACCGCCTGCCCGTGTGGCTGGCCATGACTGAGAATGCGCACGGGTGAGGGCATGTGTACCACTCCTTCGATCAGCTCGGCCTTCTTCACCTGCGGCATGGCCTCGTAGCGGCGCTCGAACTCGGGCCGGGTCAGCCGGTCGCCGGGTTCGAGGGGCGGCAATCGGGAGGAAGACGGCGGGGCCACGGGCAGGGGTGGCGGGAACGGGCGGGGCCGGAGTTTTCTGGGAAGTGCCTCTTTGAGAGCCATTGGCGTTGACCTCGCATTCACCGAACGGCTCTATTATAGCGTAGCAGACGAACGGGGATACTCACGGCGCGGAAGAGGATTTCGAAAGGCTCAGCGAGCCGTCCTCGGCACGTCCGCCAGCCGCCTCACAAAGGCGGTGTGCTCGTCGGTCGCCAGCCCGGCTTGCAGTTCGGCCCGCACCGCGGCTATGTCCCCTGCCAGCAGGGCCGCGACGGCCAGCGCAAGCCCGGGGAAGACCCGGCTGCGGATCAGGCCCCCTTCGTCCGGCGGCAGCGGCCGGTAGCGGCCCTCAAACAGCTCAAACCAGTCAATCCGGCCGTCGCCCACCTGCCAGACAAGGTACTCCTGCACGCCGTTGCGCCGGTAGGCCTCGAGCTTGTCGTGCAGGTCGTAGGAGACGCTGCTGGCAGCGATCTCCACGATCAATTCCGGCGCGCCTTCGATGTAGTCGTCTTCGCTCACCCGGCAGCGCCCGCCAGCCTCTGGCTCAATGAACAGCAGAACGTCCGGCTGCGGCTCGTTGTCCAGGTCCATCCGGACGGTCGCATTGTCGCTGCCGTCAACGCCCGGCGTGGCGTCGCAGTAAACGCTGGCCCACGCGACCATGCGGCGATGGGGTCTTCCGTGATGGCGATGGCGCACCGGTGAGGGCATGTGTACCACTCCTTCGATCAGTTCAGCCTTCTTCACCTGCGGCATGGCCTCGTAGCGGCGCTCGAACTCGGGCCGGGTCAGCCGGTCGCCGGGTTCGAGGGGCGGCAATCGGGAGGAAGACGGCGGGGCCACGGGCAGGGGTGGCGGGAACGGGCGGGGCCGGAGTTTTGCGGGGGACGCTTCTTTGACGGTCATGGGAGTTACCCTCGCTTTTACACAAACGTCCGCCGGCCCACCAGTTGGGGAATGGGCGTGAGCGCGCCGTCCTCCTGCCGCCAGACCTCGTTGGGGAAGTACGACGAGGCCGAGAGCACAAAGCTGAAGGCGGCGCCAACCCCGGGCACGCCGCGCAGCGACTGGTAGTAGCGCGTGTACTGCTGGCCTCTGGTGGTGTAGTCCACATTCCCGTTGGGGTTGCTGAACTCGGTGATGAACAGCAGCTTATCCGGGTAGCGGCGGCGGTACTCCTCGTAGCCGCGGCCGCCCTCCGGGCGGCCCATTTCGTCCTCGCTCTGCCAGTAGCAGTGCAGCCCCACCCAGTCGGAGGCCCGCACGGCCTCATCGGCCTCTTGCAGAAAGGTGAGCGCCTCGGCGCGCTGGCCGCCGATGGCCGGGCCAGGGGATAGCCCCGGGAAGCCGAACTTCGCCTCCGGGAAGCGCGCCCGCAGCCGGGCCATCACGTCCATCTGCCAGCGGGCAAAGTCGCGCCCGTTGGCCCACGAACGCTGCCAGCCCTCGATCTGCAGATTGACCTCGTTGTGCACCTCAAAGTAGCGCAGGCCGCGGCTGTAGAACTGGGCCATATCGCCCTCCACCCACGAGGCGAATTCGTCCGGGCGCACCGTGCGGTTGCGGAAGTCGGCGAACAGGCGCACCATGATGAACATGTTGGGGTTGATCTGGCGCAGGCGGTCCACGTTCTCCGGGCGGGCGGAGGTGGTCAGCTTGACGGCCTCCACGCGGGCTGTCTGGATGGCGTTGTAATCCGGGTCCAGCAGCGGGCCGTCGGCCCGGCCGTGCACCCCCACCAGGCATTTGCCGGCCGGCCAGGGGTACTGGATGGCCGGGGGCAGGGCCTGGTCGCCGGGCCAGACCATGAAGGGGGTGGGGTCAATGATGTCGCCGGGGAATGCCGTCAGCCCGGCAGCGGTGGCGCCCTGCTTCTTCAGGGTGAGGTGCAGGTGGCTGCCGATGGAGTTGCCGGTGGAGTCGGCATCGCCGATCTTCTGTCCGCGCTTGACCTGCTGGTTGAGGCTGACCTGGTGGCGAGCCAGATGGCCGTACACCGTCTGGTAGCCGTCGCGGTGCTGCAGGCGGACGTGGATGCCGTAGGCGTGCTTGCCGGGGTCTTCGTTGATCATGAACACCGTGCCATCCTCGCCGGCGTACACGTTACTGTTCATGGGGGCGCGGATGTCCAGGCCCTCGTGCCCCGGCAGGCCGAAGCGGCGGTACACGTCCGGGTTGACGTTGAAGGGCTGGGTGACCACCGGGTAGTCGGTGGGCCATGCCAGGCTGAAGCTCTTGCCGGCCTGGCCAAAGCGATCGCCGGCGGAGATGCGCGCCGCCAGGGCCTGGGTGAAATCGGCCGGGGTGTTGACTTTGATGGGGTCCACCCGCACGCTGGGGTAACTGCGCCGGAACCAGTCCAGAATATCCCCCTGGGCCGGAAAGGCGTTGGGCGCCAGAGCGATGGTCACCACCTGATCGGGCATGCGAAAGCGGCCGGCGCTGTCCGGGTCGGAGGTCAGGTTCACGCCGTACTTCAGGGCATAATCGTGGGCAGCGCGCACCCAGTCCCAATAGTTGTCCTTCGGCAGCAGAAGAATCTGAAAGTCTGGCATGGTGGAAGCTCCTCGAGTATGCCCTGGCTAGCGCCGCCCCACGGCCGCGGCGATACCCACG
Organism: uncultured Anaerolineales bacterium; assembly: GCA_964478665.1. GTDB lineage: Bacteria > Chloroflexota > Anaerolineae > Anaerolineales > CAYZNA01 > CAYZNA01. Next base: position 23,848 of record CAYZNA010000001.1, on the reverse strand, counting down.
TCCCGGCCTGATTCGTCGCGCCAGGCCCAGCGGGGCGACTCTATTGTATCCGAAGTTGAGACAACATACGAGAAGGCCGCGCCCAACCCCTCCACCCGGCGGAGCTGGGTGTAGTAACGGGCGTACTGCTGGCCCACCGCCGGCTTGAGATCGCGCGGGTTGCCGAACTCGGTGATAAAAAGCAGCTTCTCCGGGAAACGACGGCGGTAGTCCACCCAGGCATAGCCCAGGTCGTGATCGAACATCTCGCGCTGGTTCACCCAGTAGCTGTGAATGCCGATCCAGTCGGCCTGCAAGGCGGCGAAGGCGCACCCATCCAGAAACTCCCCCCACGCCGCCCGCTGCGGTTGGCGCAGCGCCGGCCCCGGCGAGAGGCCGGGAAAGCCGAACTTTGCCGCCGGGAAGCGCTGGCGGTACAGCACCATCACTCGCAAAAACCAGCGCCCGAACTCCTCCCCATCCGCCCAGCTCCCGCCCAGGCCCTCCAGCCGCAAGTTAGGCTCGTTGTGGATTTCCACGTAGCGGATGCGCGAGTCGGCATCGTACAGCCGGGCGAGGTCGCCGGCGGTCCACTCGACGAACTGCTCGGGGGTGACCCGGCGCGGCTGGTCGTGGTTGGTGAAGGCCGCGATGGGCCGCACCAGGATGAACAGGTCGGGGTTGGCCGCCCACAGGTTGCGCACGCTCTCCATGGTGGCGTGGGAGGTGATCTTGACCGCCTCCATGCGCGCCCGGCTGACGATGGGCAGGTCGTCAGCCTGCAATTCGCCGTTGGCGCGGCCGTGCAGCCCGGCCAGACAGACGCCGCGCGGCCAAGCTGCGGCCCAGTCCTGGCGAGTCTGCGGCCCGTAGCGCCAGCCGTAGTATACCCGCACGTTAAGCACCGCGCGCAGCGCCTCCGGCGTGGGCGCCGGGATCAGGTCGAGGGCCGCGCCGGGGACCGCGCGGCTGAGGGCTGCCGGCAGGGTCGCCGGCCAGGCCTCGGGTTTGATCAGGGTGACGTGGTCGAAGGTGCGCAGGTCCAGCCCGGTCAGGTCGGGCCGGAAGAGCATCCCGCCAAAGGCCAGCGCATACGCCAGCGCCGCCTCGCCCCACGCCGCCCGCTCGGCCCCGGTCTCCCCGGGCAGCAGGATCAGTTGGGTTGGCTGGCGGTCGGAAGTTGCAAACATGGCGCCATCACCCGAATCCCAGTCCGCGCTCCTTCAGCGACACAAAGCGCCCGTGGCCGATCACGAGGTGATCCAGCACGGGGATATCCAGCAGCTTGCCGGCCTCCACCAGCGCGCGCGTCACCGCCACGTCGTCCGGGCTGGGCGAGGGGTCGCCGGAGGGGTGATTGTGGGCCACGATCACCCCGGCGGCGTTGATCTTGACCGCCTCGCGGAAGATCTCTCCGAGGCGTATCTGCGAGGTGTTGACCGACCCCTGATACACCCGCTCGGTCTTCAGATGGCGATTGCGGGTATCCAACAACATCACCCAGACATTCTCCTGCTGCAGGCTGCCCATCTCGTACTGGATCAGGGCGGCGGCCTCGGCCGGCGAGTTGATAGCCGGCCGCTCGTCGGGGTTGGCAACTGCCACGCGCCGGCCCAGTTCCAGCGCCGCCTGCAACTGGGCCGCCTTGGCCGGCCCCACGCCGCGCACGGCGCACAGGTCGCTATAGCCGGCGCGGTACAGGCCGGGAAGCTGCCCCAGCGAGGAGAGCAAGTCTTGTGCCACGACCACCGCGCTGCGCCCCTCAACACCCACCCGCAGCAGGATGGCGAGCAGCTCAGCGTTGCTGAGCGCGCGCGCGCCCAAG
>CAYZNA010000001.1:16961-22034 GCA_964478665.1 uncultured Anaerolineales bacterium | reverse complement strand
GCGCCCACCGCGGCCAGCCGCTCGCGGGGCCGGTCCTCGGCGGCAAGGTCGCGGATCAGGTAGTTGCTGCCAGAGGTCTCGGCCATGGGGTTTCCTTTGATTACAGATGGTTGCTATTCCGCACCCGCGCTGCCAGACCGGCGCGGTCTTGAAGACTGCGCCGGTCTACGGATTGTGGCCCAAAAGACGGCGAAGTGCAAACCGGGGCGCAGACCCAGGAGTGCGGCCAGGCCTGAGGGGTGCTATCTGTTATAATCAGCCGCCATGCCCTTCAACTTCGACCTGGAGTCCCTGAGCAACTATCTGCTGCTGACCACCGCGCTGCTGGGCGCCTTCGTGGCTGCCCTGTGGTTGAGCCTGGTGATCTGGACCTTCCGCGACATGCGCGCGCGCGGCCGCGACCCGCTGGCCCAGATTCTGGCGGCGCTGGTGGTGGCCGTGCTCACCCTGCCCGGCCTGGTGGTGTATTTGATTCTGCGCCCGCCACGCACGCTGGATGAGGCGTATCAGCACACGCTGGAAGAAGAGGCCCTGCTGCAGGAGATCGAGGAGAAGCCCCACTGCCCCGGCTGTGGACGGCACGCCGAGGCCGCCTGGCAGGTTTGCCCCAACTGCCAGACGCGGCTCAAGAAGGCCTGTCACCAGTGCGGCCAGCTTATGGAACTGGCCTGGAACCTGTGCCCTTATTGCGCTACACCGGTACCCGGCCGGCGGGCAGAACCGGCGAGCGAGTAGCCGGCCCGGACCTCACAGATCGTCAGACCTGACAGGTCTCGTAGACCTGTCAGGTCTTTGCTTTCCGTAGCCCGCTAACCAGACTTGCGGCCCAGCCACCAGCGGTACCCGAAGTACCAGATCAGGCACAGCAGCAGCGTGATTCCCCAGATGGGGAACCCGGCGCGAATGGCCGCCAACCAGTCGCGGTTGGTGAACAGGCCGATGTACATGGTGATGGCAGTCCAGACGATCACAAAGGTGCCAAACAGCCAGAAGGTCATCAGGCCAAGCAGCTTCTTTTTCTGGTCGTTCATAACATCCTCCCTCTCACGTCGGTGAGAAAAACAAGCGGGGAGCACGCCCTCCCCGGCTCCACTGCGCCGATTCTGCAACAAAACCGGCCTTTGCGCAAACGGGTTTATAACGACTTCCTGACCGCAATCAACTTCAGGGGAACGGCCCCAGCGTCACCGCCGGGGCGTGCGGGTTGCCGGCCTCGTCCAGCACCGGCACGCTCTCCAGCGAGGGGTAGCGATACATCCCCACCGCCACCCGGTACGGCCCGGCGTACTCGCCCGGCGCCAGTTGCAGCCGGAAGAAGCCGATCACCCGGTCCCCCTCCCGCCAGGCGCCGGAGGGGAAACCCGGCCCGTCCGCGCCGGCCACCCGCTGCCCGTCTGCTGCCAGCACGTGAATAAAGAAGTGATAGGCGTCCCCGGCTTCCGCCGGCCCGGGAAGCCAGCCCAGCCACCACGCCACCTCCCCGCCCGGCGCGAATTGCCCCTCGACCCGGTACCCGACCAGGTCTACCCCGTTGGCCAGCAACCTGGGTGGGGGAACCGATCCCGGCAGGGAAAGCTGCTCCTGGCCGGACAGGTACACCAGCCGGGCCGCCCCCTCCCCGGCCCGCAGCGGAAACCGCTCCCCGAGCGGGTAGGCCGCCCCGGCCGGCAACGCCTCCGGCCACAGCAGCACCCACGCCGGGTGTGCCGGAAACACCGCCGAGGCCCGCCCATCCACAAAGCGCACTGGCTCCCCGCGCAGCAGCACCTGCAGGGCCGCCGCGGCATTGTCCAGTTCCGGGTCGCCGACCGGGCTCACCACCAGAATGTCGCCGGCGGGCCGGGCTGCCCGCTCCGCCCGCAGCCGGGAGACCACCGCTGCTGCAAGGCCAACGGCGTGCCGAAGCCGTCCGGTGTGGCCTGCCGCGCCAACAGTGCCAGCAGCGCCAGAAAGGCCGCGGCCTGCATCCCTGCCACGGCCACGGCCAGCGCGTCGCTTGCATACGCTCGGCGCCCGATGCGGCTGGCCAGGTCGCTCAACGCCACGCCCGCCGCCAGGTAGGGCACGGGAAAGAGCGGCATGAAATAGTGCGGGTACACCGGCGCACTCGCGCGCACAAACAGCAGCACCGGAAAAGCCAGCCAGAGCAGCAAAAAGAAGGCAGCCTGCCCCTCCGGGGCGCTCCGACGGCGAATGGCCCACCGCACCAGCGCCACGATCCCGGCCAGCAGCAGCCCGCTGAGCGGCCATACCCACAGCTCAGGCGGGGGGATCGATTGCAAGTAGGCGCGAAAGGCCTGCGGCCCGGCCAGCGAGTGCAGATTGGCTCCCGCGGCGATCATCCACGCCTGCCAGAAGGCGTTTCCGGTGAACCGCGCCGGGTGCCCGGATAGAGAGGCCAGCGCGGGCAAGAGGTTCGCCCGATGCTGAAGCAGATACACGCCAAAGGGCAACCCGGTGAGCGCGGACAGCAGCGCCCCCCACCCCACCTGGCGCCAGCCGACCCGGCGGCGAAAGACCAGCAGCGCCAGCCCGGTGGCCGGCACCAGCGCCAGCGCGGAGAGGTGAATTTGCGCCGCCAGCGCCAGCAGCACCAGGCACGGCGCCAGCCAACGGCGGCGGCCCTCCACCAGCGCCAGCAGGCCGCAGGCCGCCCAGCCGGTCACAAAGAGCGGCAGCAAGTCGTTGGCCCAGATCTTGCGGGAATACACCACGGCCCACGGACTGGCGGCGTACAGCAGGGCGGCCAGCAACCCGGCCCGCCGCCCGAAGTAGCGCCGCCCGACTGCCCACGTCACCGCTATCGAGAGCGTGTTCAGCGCGCCGACGAACAGCCCGGCAGCCAGCGGCGCGCGTTCCGCCGGGGTGCGGGCAAACGGCGGCAGCAGCGGCAGCGCGTACAGGTACACGCTGATGGGCGGATGCGGCAAGCCGATGCTGAACTCGATCCCACGCAGCGGCAAGCGCCGGCCCTCGGCCAGGTCCAGCGAGATGTTCAGCAAGTGGGCCTCGTCGGCCTTGAACTCAGCGAGGCCGGGCCAGCCCATGCGCAGCAGCCCGGCCAGTAGCAAAATGGCGGCCAGGGCGAGCAGTTCGGGGCGGGAGGGACGTGGGTTCATGTCGTCTGTGGCGGGCGAGAACAAACGGGTGCGCCGGGCGCGGGCAGGCACCGGCGGACGTGGTGCAATGATAGCAACCCGCGCGGCAGGCGGCAACGGCAGGGAAGGGGGGCTGCCGGGCGGGGGAATTCTGCGGGGTGGGTCGCGGCGCGATGCGAGGGCAGTCATTGACCTGAGGCAAGGATGCGAGTACACTCTGCGGCGACGGACCAATAGAGAGGGCGAGGGGGCGCCGGCGACCGGCTGCGATTGCCAGACGGAGAGCGATGGCTAACCTGTCCGCTCAACTGTGCGCCGGGCGCACCTGATGCCGTGTTTTCGAGACCCGGCCCCTTGACTCCGCCATCAATCGTATATACAATGTAAGCACACAAGCAACGTGGCAAGAGGTGATCACCATGGGCACTGTACTCAAGGCACGTATTGTCAAGATCGGCAACTCGCGCGGCATCCGGATTCCAAAGGTGTGGCTGGACCAACTCGCCCTGGGAGAGGAAGTCGAAATGGCGGTGCAGTCTGATCAGATCGTTATCCGCCCTGCCCGTCGGCCCCGCCATAACTGGGAAGAGCAGTTTCGGGCACTGGCAGCCCAGGGCGACGATCGTTTGCTCGATGAAGCCATTGCCACTCGATGGGACAAGGAAGAGTGGGAATGGTAGTCAAGCGATTCGAAGTTCATCTGGTCAGTCTCGACCCCACGATCGGCAGCGAGATACAGAAAACACGACCTTGCGTGGTGATTTCCCCAGATGAGATGAACCGCCACATCAGCACTGTCATCGTTGCGCCAATGACGACGAAAGGGCGCTCTTATCCCACGCGGGTTACGTGTCGTTTTCAAGGCAAAGAAGGGCGGATCGTCCTGGATCAGCTACGAACCGTTGATAAAGCACGGCTGATCGAGTTCCTTGGCCAGATAAGCCCTTCTACCCAGAAGGAGGTGCTGGCTGTATTGGCTGAGATGTTCTCGGAGTAAGCAGAGGGTATGCCCCACAACCGGGTGTAGCCAACCGGGCCGGCGCGGTTTCCCGGGCATTCGGGAGGTAGCATCATGTTGCACAAGTTCCGCTTTCAACGGTGTTGCTGCGGAACCTGCCGGCGGCGCGATGGTGCGTGAGCCGCCAACCCCACACTCCGATCCCGAGCATTAACCCCACCGTCGCCAGCGTCACCCCCAGGCCGGCGCGCCAGCTCAAGGGATCAAACCACATCGCTACGATATGCTCGCCCGGCGCCAGGGGCACCGCACGGAAGGCGCTGTTGGCCCGGTAAACCGGCGCCGGCAAGCCGTCCACTGCGGCCCGCCAGCCGGGGTACCACACTTCGCTGAAGACCAGATAGGCCGGGGCCGGGGTGCGGGCTACCACGGTAAATCGCTCGGCGCCGTAGTCCAGATAGTACAGATTGCTCTCACCGGGGGAGGGCACCCCGTCCAGCCCCGGGCCGCCCTCGATCACCGCGCTCTGCTCGGGGTCAAAGCCGGGGGCGTGGATCAGGGCAAAGGCCTGCTCCGGGCCGGCGGCGCTCAGGGCGCGGGTTACCAGCCGCAAGCGCGGCTGCGCGCCGGTGTTGAGGTAGATGTCCACCTGCGGGTCCTCGTTGAAAACCGGCACAAAGCTGGCATCGGCCGGCGGCCGGCCCTTGTCCGCAATCACAAACTGCGCGCCCAGAAAGTTGTAGTTGGGGCTGCCACGGTAGCCCAGCGACCAGTAATAGCGGTCGTAGTGACTGAGCACCAACGGGTTGGAAATGCCGCTGATGTCCTCCAGCCCCAGCAACGCGGCGGCGTTGGGTTGCCAGGCCCCGGCGGCGTGGTCTATGCGGAACGGGCCGGGCTGCGCTTGCAGGAAGGCCAGCGCCGCCCGCGAAGCGTGCCGAAAGCCGGCGGTGGGATCGTTGCCATCCACCTCCACGAACGCGCCAGCGACGAATAAATCAAGCCCGAGCAGCGCCA
>CAYZNA010000001.1:14565-16855 GCA_964478665.1 uncultured Anaerolineales bacterium | reverse complement strand
TCCCCGATGGAAGCGCTCACCCGGCTGAGGGCCAGCCACCCCAGCCCGACCCAGATCCCGATCCCGGCCAGCGCCGGCCCGGTTCCCCGCCCGGGGGACCCTTCCCGCAGGGCGCGCGCCAGCCCTACCGCGCCCAGCCCGGCCAGGGCAAAGTCGGTCAGCAGGATAAAGCGGGCCGGGACGCGAAAGCGATCCAGCCCGGGCGCGAAGCGATATAGCAGGGGAAAGAGTGGGGTGTACCGACCGAAGGCCAGCAGCAGTCCCAGCCCGGCCAGCAACCACAGCAGCCAGCGGAGGTCGCGGCGCCCGCGCGGCAGCGCCCACGGCAGCAGGACCAGCGGCAGGACGCCCAGGTAGCCGGCCTCCGCCCGCTCCCACGGCCCCCAGAAATCGGCCGCCCCGCGGCCAAAGATCAGCGGGGAGATCAGCTCCGCCAGCGCGGGCGGGGGCAGGCTGTACTGGCCGGCCTCCGCCAGGCTGAGGTGGCTGCGGGCGGTGTAGCCGGCCATCTCGGCCGCCGGCAGCAGGGTGAGGGCGGAGAGGCCGAGCGCGACAAGGGCAACCAGCAGCCCGGCGGCCACGGTGCGCAGTCGCTGCCGCGCCCGCAGCGTAGCCCACGCCCCCAGCCCGGCCAGGGCCCACAGGCAGATGAACGTCATCTGCACGTGGCCGGCCAGCAGTTGCAGGGCCAGCGTCCCGGCCGCAGCCGCGATCCAGCCGCGAGAGCGGTAGAGCAGCGCCAAACGCAACAGGGCAAAGGCCAGCGGCAGCCACGCCGAGACCATGAGGATGTTCAGGTTGCCCACGTGGGTGACGAACACCGAGGAGAACATGAAGGCCAGGCCGCCGAAGGTCGCCGGCAGGCGGCCCAGCGGCAGGCGGTCGTCCGGCAAGGGGCCGCGGCCGAACGAGCGCAGGCACAGATACATGCCGGCCCCGGCGATGAACACGTGCAGCACCACCAGCGCCTCCAGCCAGACGTAGCTCAGGTCGGGGGCCAGCAGAAAGAGCAGCAGGTTAAGGGGGTAGAAGACGCCGGTCTGGTTATCGGCCAGGAAGGGCGCGCCGGAGTACAGGGCCTGGCTCCACAGCGGGACGTGGCCGGCGCGCAGGCCGCGGGCGGCGTAGCTGTAGAGCGGCCACAGCAGCGAGACCAGGTCGCCGCCCCCGCGCGGGATCCAGCCCCGGCTCAGCGTGACCGGCCAGAAGAAGGCCAGCGCCGCCAGCGCCAGGACTAGCAGCGGCGGCACGCTTCGCGCGCGGCGCAGGCGGCGGCTCACACCGTGCGATGCCCGTCCTCGGCGGCCGGGTCCCCCCGCAACAGGGCCACCGCGTGGGGCAGGACCGGCAAGATGACCGCCAGATGCTCGCGCACGGCCTTCGGGCTGCCCGGCAGGTTGACGATCAGAGTTCGGCGGCGGATGCCGGCCGCCTGGCGCGACAGCATGGCATATTGAGTGAGGGCAAGGCTGGCGGCGCGCATGGCCTCCGGCAGGCCGGGGGTCTCGCGCTCGATCACCGCGCGGGTGGCCTCCGGGGTGACGTCGCGGGGGGCGAAGCCGGTCCCGCCGGTGGTCAGGATCAGATCGGCCAGGTCGGCGTCGGCCCAGGCGGCAAGCGTGGCGCGGATGGTCTCATAGTCATCCGGGATGACGGCGGCCTGCGTGACCTGCCAGTCCTGGCCCTCGACTACCGCGCGGATGGCCGGGCCGGAGGCGTCCTCGCGCTCCCCGGCGGCGGCGCGGTCGGATGCGGTTAAGATAGCGACGCGCACTTAAGGAACCGGGAGGGGCAGGTGCAGATCAACCGCTCCAACGCGGGGAAGTTCGAGGTGCACGTGGGAGAAGTCAGCCCCGGCGAGAGCCTTGCTGACGAATAGAAGTTCCACCCCGCGCGGGTTGCCCTCGGCATCAAGGTCTACCAGCACGCGGCTGGACACGCGAACGGTCTTCTCGACAGGCTCCTCCGTGAGGTAGATATACATTGCGTCGGCTTCAGGGTCGTGTGTGATTCGCATACTCTGCTTCAAAGCCGAAGAACGGTGAGGACTCGGAGCAGCTCACCCTCTTCGACATAAACGACGCTCAACATGCGCGGCGCCAGCTTCCGCGTCGCAATCAGCTCTCCGTCGTCTCCGTCGTTCACCTCATCTGGCGCCGTGAGCACAAGCCAGACATCCTCCGCAGAAATCCTGCGCTCTTGCATCCTTCGGCGCGCATGTGACGTGAATTCGATGCGAAGGTACTGTTCCGAAGAAATAGCCATCTCGCATCCGACATCGCAAAGGGCA
>CAYZNA010000001.1:5108-14555 GCA_964478665.1 uncultured Anaerolineales bacterium | reverse complement strand
AAGCTTGCCCAGGATCAGTCCTCCTCGTCCGGATTTACGAGCTGTTTCCAGCCGTTGTGAATGCCATCGGCAGTGACGCCGTAGTACACCCGCAACCGGTCGCCGGTGCGCTGCACGAAGTCGTAGCGCGCGACGCCGCCCTTTTTGGTTTTCTTCCACAGGCCAATCTCGCCAGCCCACGTGATGCTCTGGGCGGCGATGTCCGGGGTGTTCTCGTGCTCGCTGATGGCGTAATGCCACAGCCGCCGGGCGGAGGAGCGCGTGACGTTTTTTACCACGTTGCCGTTGCGCAGATCGCGCACGGTGTGATAGCGGGCGCCGTTGCGCTCCTCGGTGGCGACAACTTCCACGCCGGTGCGCGGCGGCTCAGTGACCGGCGTCCCGGCGGCGGCCGGCAGGGGCGCGCCCCCGGCGACCGGGGGCTTCTCCGGCGCGGCAGTCTCCAGGGGTAGCGCCTCGGGGGCCGGCGCCATCGGCTGGCGAGCGCCGCGCAGCACCAACTGCACAATCTCGTCCCGAACCGCCAGGCCGGTCTCGGCCTCCTCGCGCAGGTAGATTTTGTTGTCGTCCACCGCGTAGGGCGCGTCGTCGCCGCGAGCCACCAGCAGGCGCACCACGGTCTTGCCGCGGGTGGTGCGTTTGTCGGCGGTAACAATGGGCAACGGGCTGATGCGCGCGTTGATTTCCTTCTCAAGCTGCCGGATGGCCTCCTCGCCGCTCTTGACCCCGGCCGGCTCGGCCCTGGGGTCGGCGCTGACGCCCACGTACAGGGTGCCGCCGTTGGTGTTGGCAAAGGCGCACACGTCGGCGATGATGGCGTACAGCTTGCCGCCGCGCTGGGTCATGCTTTCGTGGAAATCTTGCACAATGCTGCGCCCGTCCTCGCGGGCGGCCTGAATGAAATCGTAGGCCTCCTCGCGGGCAGCCGTGGCTTGATGCGGGCGCGAGCGGGCAAAGTCGTTGCTCTCGAACAGCGCCCGCAGCGCCTCAAAGCTGACCTCATCCAGCAGAAAGTCGGTGCCCCGGTCCCCCACACCCAGGTTTTTCTTGCTGCGAGGATCGGTGCTCAGCCGGTGGGCATCCGAGCCTTGAATGCAGTGCATCTGGCGCGGGTATTCCGGCTTGGTGCCGCTGAAGAAGGCCGCCGTAGAGCGCCGCCCGCGCAAGTCCAGATCGGTGACTTCCAGCGCCAGCAGATGCGGGTCCTGGGTGTAAGCGATCTTGGTTTGCCCGCCAAAGCCAAAGCCGCGCATGGCCACGCCGTTGGTAGAGTTGGCGTGGGCGGCGATGGCGATGCCCCCGGCCTCGTCAATCAGACGGTAGGCTGTCAGCACGTCGGCCGTTGCGCCCACCGTGGAAGAGCCGCGGTCGAGCTGCTCGGCAGGGATGTTGAGCGAGAGCAGGATGTGCTCGATCTCGCGCACATCCTTGTCCGGGGGGAACAACCCCAGAATGTGGAAGCCAAAGGTGGCGGTGAATTCAAAGCCGGGAAGCACAACGATCTTTTCCAACAGCCGGCGGTATTCCTCCAGCCGCTCGCGCTCCTCCGGCAACAACCGTTTCAGCCGTTCCAGCAATTCCAGCTCTTCGATCTCCTCGCGCATCTGGCGGTAGCCGGCGGCCGTGTTGTGGTCGGTGAAGGCCATCAATTGCAGGCCGCGGGCTTCGCCCCGGCGCAAGATGTCCAGATAGGTAGTCCCCGGCTCCTGATAGTCACTGGAAGCGGGGGTATGTAAGTGCATATCAGCGGCGCACCACTCTCGTTGAGTGGACGTGCGTGGTTTTCTTCGTGTCACAGGGTTACTCTCTTGAATAGATCTCCCGAGGGCCTGCCGGCCCGCTTCCCGGCGCAGGGGCCGGGGCGGCGAGGCGGCCGTCGGGAAACGTGCCGCGCTCCGGGTGCTTCAACCCAGAACGGTGCGAATAGTGTCTACCAATTCATTGGGCGGGTAGGGCTTGAGAATGAAGGCGTTCGCGCCGGCCCGCCGGCATTCCGCCTCCATATTCAAGCCAGAGGACATGATAACAGGCGTCGCGTTCAGCTGGGCGTCGGCGCGCAACTGCCCCAGCACTTCCAGCCCGTCCGCGTCGGCCAGATGCACGTCCATCAAAACCACGTCCGGCAGGGTCTGCCGGGCAGTGGGCAGCACCTCAGCGGCGCGGGAGGCCTGCACCACGCTGTATCCGTCCAGTTCCAACAACGTCCGCAGCAGTTTGACCATCGTGCGATCATCGTCAACCAACAACACCCTGGGCATAGGCTTTCGTGTCACTTTTCTGTGGACCTGTCCGGGCCGCCCGGTCAGGCAGTGGGCTGTATCACGGCTTCCTCGGCAGTGGGCGGCCGGGCAGTCTTCCTTCTGGGCGGGCGGGCCTCGCCCCGGTTGTTCCGGCCGGCCTTCTTCTGCTTTGGCGACGTCGCCGGAAGATCTTCCAGCGCGGCTGCCAGCACGTCCTCCACCCGATCCGCGCAAACAAACTGGATATCGCGCCGGACCTCCTCGGGCACGTCGTCAAGGTCCTTCTGGTTGCGGCGGGGGATGATCACGGTCTTCAGGCCGGCGCGGTGGGCAGCCAGCACTTTCTCCTTCAGGCCGCCGATGGGCAACACCTGACCGCGCAGGGTAATCTCGCCGGTCATGCCCACATCGGCGCGGACCGGCCGCCCGGAGATCAGCGAGGCCAGGGCGGTGGCCATGGTGACGCCGGCGGAGGGGCCGTCTTTGGGCTGGGCGCCGGCTGGCACGTGCAGGTGAATATCCTGCTTCTCGAAGAAATCCTCGGGCAGGCCCAACCGGCCGGCGTTGGCGCGGATGTACGAGAGTGCGGCCCGGGCCGACTCTTGCATTACCTCGCCCAACTGGCCGGTGAGTTGGAAGCCCTTCCCGCCAGGCATCTGGGTGGCCTCCACAAACATGATGTCGCCGCCAATCGGTGTGTAAGCCAGGGCAGTGGCCACGCCGGGGATAGCGGTGCGCTCTTCGACCTCTTCGGTATAGTAGTAGCGCGGCTTACCCAGATACTCCTCGACCCCGGCCGGCCCGATTTGCAGACGGATCTCCTCGCTACTCTCGGCCACCAGCTTGACCACCTTGCGGCAAATCGCGCCGATCTCGCGTTCCATGTTGCGCACCCCGGCTTCGCGGGTGTAGTTGCGCAGTATCGCCCGGATGGCTTCGTCGCTGAAGTTGACTTCGTCCGAGCGCAGGCCGTTTTCACGAATCTGGCGCGGGATCAGGTATCCGCGAGCGATGCGCAGCTTCTCATTTTCGGTGTACCCGGAAAGCTGCAAGACCTCCATGCGATCGCGCAATGGGGAGGGAATGGTCTCAAGCTGGTTGGCGGTGGTGATGAACATCACCTGCGACAGATCGAAGGCCACGTCCAGGTAGTGATCGCGGAACTCGCGATTCTGCTCGGGGTCCAGCAGCTCGAGCAGGGCAGAGGCCGGGTCCCCCCGGTAGTCCATCCCCAGTTTGTCCACCTCATCCAGCATGAAGACCGGGTTGCGCGTCTCCACCCGCCGCAGCGACTGCATCACCCGCCCGGGCATGGCGCCGATGTAGGTGCGGCGATGGCCGCGGATTTCAGCCTCGTCGCGCATCCCGCCCAGGGCCATGCGCACAAACTTGCGGTTGGTAGCGCGGGCAATGGATTGCCCCAGCGAGGTCTTGCCCACGCCTGGCGGGCCGACAAAGCACAGGATCACGCCCTCCCGTTCGCGCCGGATGCGATCGGCAAACTCCGACTGAGCGCGCTCCTCCTTGCGCTCCACCCGCAGTTTGCGCACCGCCAGGTACTCCAGAATGCGCTCCTTGACGTCGTCCAGCCCGTAGTGGTCCTCGTCCAGCACCTCGTGCGCATGGGACACGTCCAGGTTGTCCTCGGTGGACTGCGTCCACGGCAGCGAGGTCAGCCAGTCGAGATAGGTGCGGATGACGCCGTATTCGGCGGCGGCGACTGGCAACCGGGCCAGGCGGTCCAGCTCGCGCTTGCCTTCTTTGAAAGCCTCCTCCGACATCCCGGCTTCTTCCAGCTTTTTGCGAAACTCCTCGACTTCCATGGCCTGCTCGTCGGCCTCACCCAGTTCGCGCTGGATGGCCTTCATCTGCTCGCGCAGGAAGTACTCGCGCTGCACCTTCTCCATTTCGCCCTGGGCCTCGGTCTGGATTTTGCGCCCGAGTTCGAGCACCTCCAGTTCCTTGCTCAGCAGCCTCATCAGCAGCTTGAGCTTCTCGGTGACCGAGTCCAGCTCCAGCAGCAACTGGCCGTCTTCCAGGCTCATGCGCTGGTAGGTGGCAATGGCGTACACCAACTGGCGCGGGTCTTCCAGGTTCAGAGCAGAGGCCAGCAACTCGGCCGGGATGGAGGGGGCCAGTTCGGCCAGGCGCTGGAACTGGGCAGCGACGTTGCGCTTCAGCGCTTCCACCTCCAGGCCGATCTCTGTCACCTCCGAGTGCAGGTAAACGCGGGCCTTCAGGTACGGTTCGGTCTCCACAAACTTGCCCAGCCGGAAGCGGGCCAGTCCCTGCACCAGCAGCCGGATGGTGCCATCCGGGGCGCGGAACAGCCGGTGAACGGCGGCCGCGGTCCCCACGGTGTACAGGTCGTCGGGGCCGGGAGTTTCCAGTTCGGGATTGCGGGAGGTGACCAGGCCGATGATGCGCTGGCCGCTGGCGGCGTCGTCCACCAGCCGCACCGAGCGTGGCTGGCCCACGGTCAGCGGGACGGCGGTGAGGGGATACACCACCACCCCGCGCAGCGGCAGGATGGCCAGGGCGGCGGGGATGGCAATCTGGTCGTCGGAGTCGGAGTCGGAGGCCGAATTGGAGTCCGGCTGGGGTGCGTCGGCTCCCGAGGCCTGCTCGAAGTTTGCAGGGAGCCAGATCTCCTGGAACTCCTGTTCTTCAAGGTCCTGAGTGTGTGGCATGAGGTCAATCGCCAGTGAAGCAGTCATGTTCAACGCGCCGGTGAGTCCTCCCTCAAGGCGCCGTGTCTCTCAGGCCGTTGAGTTTGGGAAACAACATGCGCAAGAAACCGTCGTGGTAGCCGGCCTCGATGCCCTGCAGACTCACCGGCGTCGGCAACTCAAGGTCTACCCGGAATTCGCCAAAGTGCACTTCCATTTGATAGTAAGCGCGCCGCTCGCCCGAATCCCGGCGCACGCCGCTGATGGTCAGGCGGCGGTCGTTGAGCACCACGTTGAAATCGGAGTGGCGCATGCCGGCGATTTCCACCTGCACCACCAGTTTGTCCTCGGTCTCGTACAGATCGGTAGGGGGGCACCAGCCGGGAGGTTGGCGGGTGAATAGCCAGCGAGGCGCGGAGTCCTCCCGCGTGCTGAATACGGCCCGGGCATCACTGACCACAACTACCAGCGGCGCCAGGGTTTGCAGGCGCTCCAGGTCGTTCATGGGCTGATCACTCCCGTTATGTTGTCTGGCATTTGTGAGGATTTTACCACAGACGGTTTGGATTTGCGTTCAATCTGCCAGGGCGGTACAATCAGAGGGGAACCACTCTCGATGGGGGGCCAGGCGAACGCAAGAACACCGCGAGGAGAAACTGCCATGAGCGATCTGAAGGAACTACTGAAAACAGTGGAGCTGTTTGATGGTCTGCGCGAGGAAGAACTGGCGCAAGTCGCCGCCATCTGCCAGCCAGAGACCCATTCGCGTGGGGACATTCTGACCACGCAGGGCGCTGCCGGCGACGAGTTGTTTGTGGTGGCCAACGGGTTTGTGGAGGTAGTGGTAGGCGAGGATTCACCCGGCGGGCCGCGGACGGTGGTCAATCTGGGGGCGGGGCAGATCTTCGGCGAGATGGCGCTGGTAGATCAGGGTCCGCGCTCGGCCACCGTGCGGGTGCTGAACGACAACACCGTGCTACACCGCATAGACCAGGAGGCTTTCACCCGGCTGTGTGAGGCCAACACACATCTGGGATATACCGTGATGCGGAACATGGCTGCCGACCTGTCGTTCAAGTTGCGGCACCGCCACCTGGCACGGCGCTAAGACGGAGGCGGTCATGATTTATAAGATCAGTTATGTAGTTGCCGGCGGCGAGCATCCCGGCGCAATTGTTAATTCCACCCGCAAGCCGGAGGTCGGCGACGTGGTGCAACTTGGCGATCTGGAGTTCACAGTGATCGAGGTGATGGATTTGATGCCGCCGCGCGGGGAATTCCACTTTCTGCACGCCACCTGCAAGAAGACGCCCACCAGGTGAGGCCAGCAGGCAGACCCTACAGCGCTATTTCCATCAAGTCCTCGGCCAGGCGCACCGGACCAGTGAAGTTCTGGCGGGCCTCCGCCTCCAGCCGACCCTGCTCTTCCGGTTTGTAGTGGATGAGGTACAGCGCAGCGGCCTCAGCGTCGCGGGCAATTCCGCCGGCCTGCGCCGCGGAAGAGTGTCCCAGGCTGGCGCCGGTTGAGTCGTGCAACAGGACATCGGCCCGGTGGGCCAATCGCACCGTCGCCGGGCAGGGTTCCGTATCGCAGGAGTAGGCGATCACCCTGCCCGTTTGCTTGCTCTGAATGCGCAGGCCGATCGTGGGCACAAAATGCCGCACGGGCGAGCAGGTAATGGTAAAGTCCGCGCTGTCCAGCACCTGCACGTGCTCGCGCTCAGGCAGCCGGTGAAACGATATCGGGAAGAAGTTAGGCCACTCGTCCCAGTGGAACATGGTCATCAGGTCTTCCATGCGCTCCAGGCAGTGGTGCAGGCCGTACACGCGCAGGGGGGTCTGCCGCCCCATCAGCCACATATCCATCAAGAGCAGCGGCGCCCCGTAGACGTGGTCGGGGTGGAAATGTGTCAGGATCAGGTCGGTGAGGCGCTCACACTGGATACCGGCCTGGCGCAGCCGGACCACCGGGGTGGCGGCGCAGTCAATCAGCACGGTTCCGTGCTCCCCGACCAGCGCCATGTGCGTGTTCTCGTGTCGCTCATCCGGGATCGCATACGACGATCCCAACACCACCAGTCTCGCCATGCTTCCCCCTTCTCAGTGACCGAACACGGCGAGCACCACCCGCGGTGTGACCAGCACTTCCAGCGTCGCGGCGGCCAGCAGTAGCGGCAACACCAGCCCCAATACTACCCGCGCCCACTCCGCCAGCGCCCGCAGCCAGCCCTCTCCCACGGTAAGACCGGGCGGCGGCGAAAGTACACTGGTCCCCAACCGCAGAATCACCGCCCCGGCCAGGATGATTGCCGGAATCTCCAGCCAACCGTGCGGCAGGATAAAAGCCGCCAGGAACAACCACGGGCTATATCCGGCGGCGGCCACGGTGGCCGCAAAGTAGCCGGTCAGGGACAGCGGCAACATGAGCACAATGGTTGAGGCCACACCGAAGGAGAAGATACCCAGCAGGGAGGCCAGGGCGATCGCGCGCGTGTTGGTGAGCAGCACCCACAGCACCCCTCGACCGGAAACCAGGCCAAAATCGCTCAGCCGGTGGGTGAACTCCCCTCCCAGGCCGCGCAGGTTCACGAACTCGGCCGGCAAAACAAAGCGGGCGGCCTGCCCGATCCCGATCAGGTAGCCGGCAACCAGCGCCAGGCAGATCAGCAGCGCCGGGGTGCGCAACCGCCGCACGCTTCCGGTTAACTCTCGCCGGTACCAATCCGGCGGTGAGTGCGCCTGGCCCACGAAGGCGCGCTTGAACACGCGCCAGCCCCAGCGCAGGTTTATCTCGTCCAGATCGCGCCCCAGCAACTCTTCGCGGTTGAACAGCCGCACGCCCATCCGGACAAGCACCACGACCACCAGCAGCAGGCCAGCGATGATCCACCACAGGGTATCGTAGCGCGCCCAGAACATCACCAGGCTTTCCAGTTGCACCAGCAGCGCCATAGGGATGATGATAAAGGACGCCAGCAGGTTAGCCGCCCGCACCGAGGTGGTCTGCGTGGAAACCACCACCGCGCCGGCCACCATCACCAGCGCCTGCACCGTGGTCAGGGCGAGAATCTGCGCCAGCAACCGGCCATCCGGCAGCCAGTCGAGGCTGAGGTACAGCCCGGTGAGGTAGACTCCGATACCCAGGTAGCTGGCCGCCAGCGGCGGGGCTATGGCGGCCAGCATTTTGCCCATGTACAGTTCGGTGGCGCTGAGCGGGCTGGCAAGCAGCGGTTCCAGGCTGTGACGTTCCTTCTCCCCGACGAAGCTCTCCAGTGCAATCACCAGCGAGACCGAGATGGGAAAGAAGCCCACCACCATCAGCAAAAACGGAAATAGCCGCGCGGCGATGACCGGAGCGCCGTAGGTTTCCACAAACGAAACCGCCTGATGGGCAGTGAAGTCCATCAAAAAGGGGAAGAAAAGCGTAAGCACTACTATCGGGAAGATGATGCGCCAGTCCCGCAACTGATCCCGTATCTCGCGCCGGGTTATCACCAGCGCGCGGCGCAGCGCGGCGCGCTGGCCCTGGCGGGGACGCGGGCCGGGGGCGGGCATCCAGCCGGCACGACCGGAGGGGCCGGGGCGCAGGACGCCGGTGGTCATGCCGGCCTCCCTGCCCCGGGCGCCCGGGAAACTACCTGCAAGTACACTTCCTCCAGGCTGCGCTCCACTTCGCTGAGCGTCACTACCGGGGTCTCTTGCAGGGCGAGGCGCCGCAGCAGGGCCGGGTTCGCCCGGGCCGGGTCGGGGGTGGTGTACCGCAACCAGGTCTCCCCGGTCTGCACCACGGTGACCAGCGAGGCGAGGTCTGCGGCGATGCCGTTCAGCGGCTGCGCGCTGCGCAACTCATATACCGGATCGCCCAGCAGGCCGCGCTTCAGCGCTGCGGGAGAGCCGTCGGCGACGATCTCGCCGCGGCGAATGATGGCGATGCGGTCGGCCAGAGCCTCGGCCTCGGCCAGGTTGTGGGTGCACAGCACAATGGCGCGATTGGCGCCCCGCAGGTCGGCGATGCAGTCTCGCACCAGGCGCGCGCTCTCCGGGTCCATGGCCGAGGTGGGTTCGTCGAGCAGCAGCACCGGCGGATCGTGCAGCATGGCGCGCACCAGCGCCAGCTTCTGGCGCATGCCTTTGGAGTATTCGCCCAGCCGGCGGTTCTCTCCGGCCAACCCAAAGCGGCCGGTCAGCTCGGCTGCCCGCGCCCGGCGCAGGTCCGGCGCCATGCCGTACAGCTCGCCGAAGAAATCCAGCTATTCATCGGCGCGCATGCGATAGTACAACCCGTGATGCTCGGTGAGCACACCCACCGCGGCGCGCACCTGCTCGGCCTGCGAGACCACGTCGTAGCCCGCTACCCGCGCCTGGCCGGAGGTGGGCCGCAGGATAGAGGTGAGCATGCGCACGCTGGTGGTTTTGCCTGCGCCGTTCGGTCCGAGCAGCGCCAGCACTTCTCCGGCGCGCACCGTCAGCGTGACGTCCTTCACGGCCACAAAGTCGTTGAATTGCTTGGTGAGTTGAATAGTCTCGATCACGGCCGA
>CAYZNA010000001.1:3548-5098 GCA_964478665.1 uncultured Anaerolineales bacterium | reverse complement strand
CCTGGCGGGCGGTGCCGCCGAAGCCGTGCAGGAAGAGGAAGGTGCGCCCGGGGCGCTCGGGGGAAATATCCAGCGCGGACAGGCGCAGCGGGTGGGCGCCGCCCTGGGGCCGGATGGGAACCTCGCGCCGGTAGAGTTCGATGTCTATTTGCACGGATGACGCCCTGGTTGAGCTGAGAATGTCCGAAAAATGGGGTCTGGGTGGGTGTACACCCACCCAGACCCCATTTTTCGGGGCGCCTCCCTCTGTCGGTCTGATAATTATAGTTGATGGTAGCATACCAGACAATCGCCCTGTAATACCGGCACCCGCGTGGCCGGAATCGGGTCGCCGGGTGCCGGCGGCGTGTGCTTGCGGGACGCCCTGCCAGGGCGCAGCGTGCGCGCGTGGGGAGTAACCTCCCGCCCGCGGCGCAGGCCTGTCTTCGCGTGGGTGCTGCGCAGCCTCAGGCGGCCTGAGGCCCGGCAAAAGACGTTCCCTGGCGGTGGCGCACGAACAGTGCGATGGCGCTGGCCAGGGCCACGACCAGCATCAGAGTCTGGTTGGCGTTGAGGCTGCCGATACGGGAGGCGTCCAGTCGCAGGAATTCCAGCAGGAAGCGCCCCACCGGGTACAGGACAAGATAGCTCAGAAACACGTCGCCGGGCTTCAGCCGGCCGGCCGGGCGCCGGGCCAGCCACAACAAGACCAGCGCACATCCCAGGTTCCACAGGGATTCGTACAGGAAGAGCGGGTGAAAGGTCTCGAAGTTCTCGAAGCCGAACACTCGGAAGCGCGGATCAATGGTGATGGCCCACGGCACGTCCGTCGGGCGGCCGTACAATTCTTGATTGACGTAATTGCCCCAGCGGCCCACTGCCTGGGCCAGCGCCAGCCCGGGAGCAGCGATATCCAGCCAGGTTGGAAAGACCAGCTTGCGGGGCCGGGCGAACAGCAGCAGCGCCAGCACCCCGCCGATCACCCCGCCGGGGATGCCCAGCCCGCCATTCCACACGGCCAGCGGCCCCTCCCGCAGGTCAAGGATATGCTTGAAGTAAAACCAGCGGTCGCCGCCCCACATCACAATCATGCTGGGCGGCGGCGTGAGCACGTGCCACAGGCGGGCGCCGACGATGCCCCCAACAAGCACCCACATCATCGCATCCCACACCAGCTCCGGGTTCTGCCCACGGCGGCGGGCCTCTATTGCGGACAAATAGGCGGCCAGAAAGGCTCCAGTGACCAGGATCAGGCCATAATAGCGGATGTAAAGCGCGCCAATGTGAATGCCAAATGCGTCAAAAGCCATGCTGCGTGCTCTCCTTTACTCAACGGCGGGCCTGCCAGCGGACGTGCAGCGCGCGCTGAACGGCGGTCAGGTTGGCGAACAGGGCGATGATTGCCAACCCGATCCCGGGGTATCCCAGGGTGATAGTGGGCGCCAGCACCAGATAACGTTCGGCCCGGCTGAGCAGGCCGATTTTGGCCTCGAAGCCGAGCGACTCGGCGCGCGCGCGGGTGTACGAGACCATGATTGAACCTACCGCCGCCAGGAAGGTCAGCACGACCA
>CAYZNA010000001.1:0-3538 GCA_964478665.1 uncultured Anaerolineales bacterium | reverse complement strand
CCAGATAGTAAACCAGCAGCCCCAGAAGAATCACCATTTCCGACCAGCGGTCGGTGACCGAGTCCACGAACGCGCCGAACTTCTGCGGCTCGCCGCGCAGGCGGGCCATGGTACCGTCAAAGGCGTCCACCGGTCCCATGGCCAGAATCACCAGCCCTCCGGCGGTCAGGCGGCCCTGGGAGATCAAATAGGCGCCCACGATATTTCCAGTCAGCCCCAGCAGGGTCAAGGTATTGGGCGCCAGGCCGGTCCGGTTAAGCAACCCGCCAATCGTGTCCAGCAGGGGTTTGAAGCGCGTGCGCAGCAAGTCGGTGAGGGTAATGCGGTGCCGTTCGACGGGTTTGTCCATAAGCTCCTTGTTCCTGGGCCGCCGGCCACGCGGCGGCAACGAGCGGAATGCTAGCGCAGGTGAGGTGGGCTGTCAAGCAGGCCACCCCCGGGCGCGGCCTGCCCCTGACCTACCGCCCCAGCGCGATGGCTGTCACGCCGCAGGCCACCAGCGAGGCGCCCGCCACCCGTCCAGGGCCTTGCTGCTCGCGCAGAAAGCGCCAGCCGACAATCGCTCCCACCACTACGCTGAACTCGCGCACCGCGCCGGCATAGGAAACTGGCGCCCCCCGGCTGATAGCGGTCAACACCAGCCCATAGGCGCCCATGGTGGCAATGCCACCCAGTAGCATCCACAACCGGCCGGCCTGCCATTCCGCCCGCACACCGGCCCATCCGTGCCGGCGCCAGACGATGGGCGCCAGCCAGGCCACGGTGAACACCAGCGTCAGGTAGGTGTAAGTGAGCGGCGGCAGACCGGTGCGGATCACGCCGTACTTATCCAGCGCGGAGTAGAGCGAGATGAACAGCCCGGCCAGCAGCGCGCGGCGCGGGCCGGGTTGCCCCAGCGACTGCAGCGGGCGGCGCCAGCCGCCGGTCCCCTTGAGGTTGACCACGTACAGCCCGACTACGATCAGCCCGATCCCCAGCAGCCCTGCCGGCGAGGGTCGCTCGCCGAGCAGCAACACCGACCAGATCAGCAAGAGCAGCGGGGAAACGCCCCGGGCCAGCGGGTAGGCCACCGAAAGGTCGGTAAGGGCGTAAGCCCGGCTCATGGTGAAGAAATACAGCGCGTCCAGCAACCCGCTGAGAGCCAGGATCCCCAGACTGAACCAACTCAGGTCACGGGCGAAGAGCAGCAGCGGCGCGAACAGCACCGCCCCGGTTGAGATCATGCCAAAGGCGAAGGCCGTGGGACTGCGGGCGCGCTTGAAGGCAGTGTTGGCCAGCACGTGCACCAGGGTGGAGCAGAGAACCAGCGTCAGGTTGGCAGGGGTCACGGGCGGATTACGAAGCGGAAAGCGGAGGCCGGCTCATGCCAGCCCGGCGTTTCGCAGGGCATCCTCGGCGGCCGATTGGGCGGCAACTTGCTTGCTGCGGCCGGCGCCGACGCCATAGGACTCCTGCCCGATGTTGACCTGCACGGTGAAAACCTTGGCGTGATCCGGGCCATCCTCGCGAATGGTGCGGTAGCTGGGGGTCTGTCCCAGGGTGGCCTGTGCCCATTCCTGAAGCAAGCTGCGGGCGTCCACATCCGACTGCCGGCGCAGGATCTTCTCTGCGGCCGTGCCCAGCAGCGGCTCCATGAGGACGACCACCGGGTCCAGCCCGCCGTCCACATAGAGTGCGCCGAGGATGGCCTCGAAGGTGGCGCACAGGATGGAAGCCCGTTCGCGCCCGCCTGAGTCTTCCTCGCCCTTGCCCAGCAGCAGGCTGGCGCCCACGCAAGAATCGGCGGCGAACTGGGCCAGTTGCTCGGTGCGCACCAGCGCTGCCCGAAGCCGGGTGAGTTGGCCCTCGGCCATCTCCGGGAAGCGGCGATACAGCCACGCGGCGGCGACAAAATCCAGCACGGCGTCGCCCAGAAACTCCAGCCGCTCGTTGTCCTCGACCACGTCCGAGTATTCGTTGCGATAAGAACGATGGGTGAGCGCCCGGTGCAGCAAGTGCGGGCTGCGGAATCGAACGCCGAGGCGCTGTTGCAGGTCGTCGAGATGGGACATAGGCGAGGCGGGATGGGGGATGGGGAATGGGGGATGGGGGATGGGGATTGGAGAATGGGGATTGGAGAATGGGGAATGCGGGAGGCGTCAGCCGGTGAATTCCTGGAGGATCAGCACTGCATTGTGCCCGCCGAAGCCGAAGGCGTTGCTCATGGCGGCGCGCACGCTGGCCTCGCGCGGCGTGTTGGGCACGTAATCCAGATCGCACTCCGGGTCCGGGGTCTGGTAGTGGATGGTGGGCGGCAGACAACCGTGGCGAATGGCCTCGATGCAGATGATGGCCTCCAGCGCGCCGGTTGAACCCAGCAGGTGGCCGGTCATGGATTTGGTGGAGGAAACCGGGACCCGGTAGGCGTGTTGTCCGAAGGCGGTCTTGATGGCGCGGGTCTCGGCGGCGTCGTTGAGGGGGGTGCCGGTGCCGTGGGCGTTGATGTAGTCAATGTCCTCCGGGTTGAGCCGGGCCGCTTTCATCGCCCGCCGCATGGCGGCCGCGCCGCCTGCGCCGTCCTTCGCCGGGGCGGTGATGTGAAAGGCGTCGGCAGTGGCGGCGTAGCCGGTCAGCTCGGCCAGGATTTCGGCGCCGCGCGCCCGGGCGCTCTCCAGCGCCTCCAGAATCACCACCGAGGCGCCCTCGCCCATCACCAGCCCATCGCGGTTCTTGTCGAAGGGCTGCGGGGTCATGGAATAGTCGTCGTTGTGGCGCGACATGGCGCCCAGCCGGTCGAAGGAGGCCACCCCCACCGGGCAAATGGTGGCCTCGGTGCCGCCGGCGATCACGGCGTCGGCCTCGTCGTAGCGGATCAAATTCCAGCCCATGCCCAGCGCATCGCCGGCCGAGGCGCAGGCTGAGGCCACCGAAAAATTCGGCCCCTTCGCCCCGTGATCAATGGCAATCAGCCCCCCGGCGCCGTTGGGCATAATCATGGGAATGAGGAACGGGCTGACGCGGCGCGGCCCTTGCGTCTGAATGGTGTGCACGCCGGCCTCGATGCTGGTCAGGCCGCCGATGGCCGACGATACCACCACCCCCACCCGTTCGGCGTTCTGCTCGGTTATCTGCAAGCCGGACTGGCCCAGGGCCTCCAACGCGGCGGCGGTGGCAAACTGCTCGTTGCGGTCGCGGCGGCGCGCCTCTCTGGCGTCCATGTAGCGGGTGGGGTCAAACCCCTTCACCTCGCAGGCGATTCGAACCAGATAGTCGTGGGCGTCGAACAGGGTGATCGGTCCCACGCCCGAGACTCCGTGCATCAAGCTATTCCATGTTTCGGCCAGGTTCAACCCGATGGGGTTGAGGGTGCCCATTCCGGTAACTACTACGCGTCTCGTCATCTTTTCTACCTCAGAGACCTTCAGGGTCTCAAAGACCCTGAAGGTCTGGCGCTGCTACCTCAGAGACCTTCAGGGTCTCAAAGACCCTGAAGGTCTGGCGCTGCTACCTCAGAGACCTTCAGGGTCTCAAAGACCCTGAAGGTCTGGCGCTGCTACCT